>JBOHXO010000565.1:0-2059 GCA_050737475.1 Chthoniobacterales bacterium | reverse complement strand
CTCATGGATAAGAGGCGAGATCGCCCGACCGGAAGACTTTCCCCAGCCGGACCACCGCCTGCATTGTAGTTCCTTCGTCAGACTGTCTCAATGTAAAACTCCGCACGAACTGGTAGTTGCCGGGCTGCTGCAGCGAGTAAAGCCAGCGCACGATGGACTCCAGCTTCCCCGTGACGGTGAGCTCGATGCCCGTGATCGCGAGACGCCCGTCACGCTCGGTCTCGAGCGGCTGCTGCGCCTCGATCGTGAGGCTTTGCTTTTTCATGCCTTCCGTCACGTCCTGCACGAATTGCGCGCGCGACGTCTTGTCGTCGTAGGCCGCGGGCGGATGCGCGGCGACCCAATCCTGCCGCACGAGCCAGTAGGGCCGCTGCTTCAGCAAATTCCGCGCGGCCTCGGCCTCGGTTTTGAGCTGCGTGATTTCGGCACGCGTCATGGTCGTGCGGTTTGCGACCCACTTCATCCCGGCGAAATTGATGACGAGGAATGCGACCGCGCCGAGGAGCGTGGCCAGCATGCGTTCGTTGCGGTTGAGCGGTCTCATGGCGTGGGGATGATGCCGGAAATATCGAAGCTGGCGGATCCGTTCGGTTTCATCGCTGGCGTCTGGCTCTGGAGGTTGAAGCCGCGCAGTTCGTTGGTGGCGGCCAGCGTGTTGTAAAAATCGGTGGCCATCTGGAAGGTATCGGCCTCGCCGCTCACGTTCACCTGGCCATCCTCGATCTTGAACAGGATCAAACGCACGCCCGTCTTCGGCATGCCGCCGACCACGGCGCCAAGAATCTCGAGCGGATAGTTCGCCGGCGTGAGGGTCGGCGCGATGAAATTCCAGTCCCGAGCGATCGGCTGGAATTTCTCCACCTCCGCGGTGAGTTGCTGCGCCTCCTTTGCCAGCCGTGTGGCCTGCCAGCGCAGCGATCCGAAGTAAAGCGCCAGCACCGCAGCGATGACGATGTAGCACGACGCGACGGCGAGCACGACGCGCTTGATCCGCTCGCGGCGCACGCGCTGATCGGCGGCAAGGCGAACGCTCACCGGCTTCCAGTCGAGCTTTGCCTTGCCGAGCGAAGGCAGGCCGGGCATGGCCTCGGAAACGTCGCCCGTCGTCGCGCAACCCTCCGGCGCAATGCGCTCGACGGGCAATCCCTCGACCCAGCTCACGATGCGCGGGTGTGACTCGATCACCGCCTCGCCGCGCAGGCGCAGGCAAAGCAGGCTGAGCCACACGCGGATTTCATCGGTGCTGGCTCCGCGGTCAATCGTCTCCCAATAAACCACCTCGTCGCCACGCGTGAATGCCACGACGATATCCTCGCCCTCGCGCCAGAGCGTCGCCGCGTTGCGCGGGAGCGCGAGCAGCAGTGGCGACGCATCGAATGCCTCGGCCGTCTGGCTCTCCGCGGGAAGCTCCGGCGGAAAGACGGCCGCGACGGCGAGCGTGCGTTCGCCCTGTGGCAGCTGGCGCAGCGAGATGCCGTCCATTCCCTGCACGCGCGGCAGCAGGCCGCGCACCTCGAGTTCGAGCTTCGCGGTTTCCGGCGCGAGCGCGGCGTCCGTGCCTTCGATCCAAAGCGGAGTGGCGATGACCTGCCGCGCGGGCACGGCGAGAATGCGTCGCACGTCGCCACCTTCGTCGGTGCGTGGACGCGCCACGCCGCCAACGAATTCCCAGCGCTGCCACGCTTCGTCAAACATCCGGATCACCACGTCCGGCAATGGCCCGCGGCGATTTTTTACTCGTCCCATGCGATCAAGGAATTTTCCCCACCTCCGCGTGTGGCAATGACAACGATGCGATAGGACAGGCGGCCGACCTCGGCCTTGCTGTCAATGCGCACCGGTCCCGAGCCCGCGCTGAATTTCCCCTGCAGGGCCTCGAGCTGAATATCGGGGAGCCCGATCTTGCGGAGAAATTCGGTGGTGTTTTTGATTTTGAGATCGTCGTGGGTCTGCGGCTGCTTGTCGGCGCCGCGGCGGATGAGGTCCACCTGCTTCGCCTGCTCCACGGAGAGTCCGCCGGCGCGCATCACGTCAATCGAGGCGTCCTGCAAGTCAATGC
>JBOHXO010000564.1:0-4914 GCA_050737475.1 Chthoniobacterales bacterium | reverse complement strand
CCGTCGCACTGGCCGCTCTGCTGCCGGCATCCGCCTTCGCGAAAAAGGACCGCTTCTGGAAGCCCTACCCAGTCAAATACACGTATACCGGTAATTATGTTCCACTGGTTCCGCTCGGATTCGAAAGCGAGACCGACCCTTGGGTGCAGCAGTTGCGCAATTTTCGGGATGTCCTTCGTGTGGACGCCTATCGCGGCGCTCCGACGCCGACCCCAACTCCCACGCCAACTCCCACTCCGAAACCAACCCCCACCCCCGGGCCCACTCCACGCGACGGGTCGCTCACGTTTTCGGCCACCTTTTCCACACCGGAGCCGTTTGTATATTTTGGTAGTACTAATTTCACCACCTACGTGGTGTTCGACCCCACGCCACCGCACCCACTGGACGATTATTTCGGCGACGTGGCTGATATCTACGACGACGCGGGTTACGGAAAAATTGCAAACGTCCTCAAGCACTCCGGCATCGTCGTCGAGAACTTGATTACCAAGCGTCGCAAGGACCGGTTCCGCGCCGCCCGCGCACTGGCCGACAAGCTGGAGGCCGCGGTGGATGCTTCGTCGGACCAGCGGATGATTGACGAGGCCTTGAGCCAGGGACCCGGGCTATTCATGTTCGTTTACGGCGAGGACAGGATCACCACCTATTTTTGGGATGATTACCTGTCCATTGCCCGGAATTTCGCCAAAGGCCTGCGCCGGGCCGCGAAAAATGCCGCATCTTCGCGCGCGTTTGCCCGCGACATCCCCTACCTCCCCCAGGAACTTGTTATCACGCTCGCGAACACGGATTACTGGAACTCCGGTGCGGAGCGTCTGGATGTGTCCCATACGGACGGAACCGGTGGCAGCACCACAGTCAACATCTCCGACACAACTGCAAATTACAGTTCCAGCAGCTACTACGGCGGGAGTTCTTCGGGAGCCGTGCTAACGCTTGTGTCCATTGGTGGCACCACCAGTGACGCGCGCTCTTTCTCCGGCGTGTCCGGCGGCACTGCCACATTCACCGGCGAGGGCTTGACAGGGGAGACACCCATATCGCCGAGCATTTCGTATACGGGCAATATCGAAGACCTTTTCACGCCTACGCCGACGCCCTCGCCGTAGTCACCCGAGCAGACGCTCAATCGCGCGCGCATTCAGCAACGCCTTCGGCACGAACGACGCGGCATCCACCCACTCCTGTTCCTTGCTGCCGTCGGCGCTTTGCTCGGAGCAGTGCGAGTTTTCGCCGCGCGGACCGAGCCCGTCCAACGTGGGAAATTTTTGCCAGAGCACATTTCCGTCGCTCAATCCGCCGCGCGCTTCCTTCGCCACGCGCAGCCCAAGTTCCTCGCCGGCCGCACGCCACACCCCCGAGAGCCGCTCCGTTTGGTCGTTCACGGGCCATGGAGAAGTTTCGTCATCGAGCGTCACGCGAATGCGGCACGCATGCCCTTCCGCACTTTTCACCGACCCCTCCCGGGTCATCGCAAGAATCGCCGCCCGGGTCCGCGCATAGGCCTCCGGATCGAACGCCCTCATCTCGAGCGTCGCCCTGGCTTCGTGCGGCACGCGATTGTTGACGGTGCCGCCGGAAATCACGCCGACATTGACCGTCACGTCCGCCGCGTAGTCGGTGAGCGCGGCCATTCGCGTCACGACATCCGCCAATTGCACAATGGCATTCGCGCCGCTCGCATGACCTCCGCCGGCATGCGCTCCGCGGCCCTCGACATGCACCGTAAAAGTCGCGCGGCCCTTGCGCGACGCAACCACGGAAAAGCGATCCCCCTCGCCGCCATCCGCCTCGAAAATCAGGCAGGCAAGCGAGTTCGCAGGCAACAGCCGTCCGCACGCAGCGGCAAAATCCGACGAATCCGTTTCCTCGCACGCGTTCAACGCCACCATCCAGTTCACTGCGCCGAAAATCTCAGGCGCCGCCTCGCGCATCGCCGCCAGCATCAAAAAAATCAGCGCCGTTCCGCCCTTGATGTCGTTCGTGCCCGGCCCGTAAATCCGATCACCTTCGACTCTCCACACGAAGCTGTTCCGTCGCTCCTCCTCCGCGGGAAAAACCGTGTCGAGATGCGACACCAGCGCGATTGTCGGCAGATCCCTCCCGTGCTCCATGCCGAGAAATAAATGCGATCCCAACCCCGCCGGCCCCGGCACACGCGTTTCCGAAAATCCAAATTCGGCAAACGTCTCCGCAATCAAATCCGCCGTCGCATCCACTCCGCCCGCATTCGCGGTGAAGCTGTTGATCGCCACCATCCCGCGCAGGAAATCGAGTGCCGCGGGAAGATGCCGCTCGCAACTGGCGCGAAACGAATCAATGTTCATCGGTGTTAATTTTGATATTGCGCGGCTGCGATACGCTCAGAAGCTAGGGCCGCTGCGATTCATCGGCAATCACGACTCATGAGGGAAGATCACAGCCATTCCGCCGTTGCCGCGCCCATGCCGCCTCTCGACCTCGCCGTCCGCTGCGGTTGCGAGTTGACTTACGAATGCGCCGAGGAAGTCCCGGCGCTCGTCACCTTCAAGCCGCGTCACGACACCTATCAATCCATCCGGCAGGAAAGCGTGGAGTTTCATCCCGACCTTCTTGCGACGGAATTCGAGGACGACCACGGCAACATCGTCTACCGCCTCATCCTCAAGCCCGGCACGAACCTCCTGCGCTTCGACTCCATCGTCATGGTTCCAAGTGCGTGCGAGGATTTCGCGCACCTCGACGAGCCGATCCCTCCGCACCTTCTCCCCGCCTCCATCCTCCGCTACACGCTGCCCACGCGCTATTGCGACTCCGACAAACTCCTCGATTTCGCATGGGAACTTTTCGGCGAAACTCCGCACGGACTCGCGCGGGTGCGCGCGATCTGCGACTGGCTGCACAACAACATCGAATACCGCGCCGGCTCCGGCAGCCCGAACATCTCGGCGACCGACGTCATCGAGCGCCGCTACGGCGTGTGCCGCGACATGGCGCATTGCGCGGTTGCCCTCTGCCGCACGTTCAACATTCCCGCGCGCTACGTCAGCGGCTACGTCCCCGACATCGGATGGCTGGATCCCGGCACGCCCATGGATTTCCACGCCTACATGGAAGTCTTCCTCGGAGGCCGCTGGCAGGTCTTCGATGCGCGCTTCAACAAGCCGCGCCCCGGCCGCATTCGCATCTCGTCCGGATACGATGCCGTGAACAGCGCCTTCACCACGCTCTACGGCGCGGCCACGCTCACGATGTTCGACGTCTGGTCGTATCAAGTGGACCCGGAGGAAGTGGGCGTCGGCGATCCGGTGGACCTGACGAAGCGGCTTTGCGGAACGCCGGAAATCCGCCATCACCGGTCGCATCCGGAAATCGTGCACCACACCGGCGCATCACTCGTCCACAGCAAGGCCAGCTAATAGCCGCCATCGCGAAGCGGCATGAGTTCCGCGTGATCCATCCACGCTTCGCAGACTTTGAAAAATTCCGCACCGGTTTCCACGCGGCGGATTTCGTGCAGGAATTCCGGGCCAATGCCGGCGCCAACAAAGTTCATGTATTTCTTCATTTTCTGCACATGCAGCTTTTCCTCGATGCCCTCGGGCCAGGTCGCGTCGTAAAGCGCCCGCACATATTCCAGCAACTCGACGCCGGTGGGTTCGCGCGGCTCCTCCCCGCCACGCGCAGCACGGATTTGATCGAACATCCACGGATTGCGAATCGCGCCGCGTCCGATCATCAAGCCGGCCGCGCCCGTTTCCTCGAGCACGCGCAGCGCTGACCGCGCCGAGTCCACGCCGCCGTTCGCCATCACGGGGCACGGCATCGCCTGCACAGCCCGCGCGATCAAATCGTAGTGCACGCCCGGCCGATACATTTCGAGAACCGTGCGGCCGTGCACCGTGAGCAAATCGAGCGAGTGCTTCGCGAAGATCGCCAGCAATTCGTCGAACCCATCCCACGAATCAAACCCCACGCGCGTCTTCACCGTAAACGGAATCGTCACCGCCTCGCGCAGCGCACCGAGAATGCGATCCACGCGCTGCGGATCGCGCAGCAATCCGCCGCCGGCGCATTTGCGATACACGATGGGCGCCGGGCAGCCGAGGTTCAAATCCACTGCCGCGACGGCATGCCGCTGCAGCTCCTTCGCCGTGCGCACGAGCGCGGGAATGTCGTTACCGATCATCTGCGCGATGGCGGGACGCCCGGTCGGATTGTCCGTGATCGAGCGCAGGATTTTCCGGTCGAGCCGCGACGCCTCGGTCACGCGAAAATATTCCGTAAAATACAAATCCGCGCCGCCGTAACGCGTCATCAACTTCCAGAACGCCCAGTCCGTGACGTCCTGCATCGGCGCAAGCGCGAGCACCGGCCCTTCGCCGCAAAACATTTCCTTCAGCTTCAATCTTCGACTCCGATCACCGGGCGCAAACTAGCCCCCGTTCCCTGCATTGGAAAATCGAAACTCCCGAATGTGACGATTCCGACACCATGGTCCCAATGACTCAGGGAACTTGACTTGCGCCGCGATTTCCCAAGTCTGGACCAACCATGGAACTGCTCGTCGTCGAAAGCAGCGATACTTTCATCCAACTCGCACTCGCAGGCTCTCTCAATATTGGTGGCGTTGAGGCGGTCGAGTTGAAATTTCTCGCTTACACCACCAACTCATCCAAGCCCGTCATCGTGGATATCTCCGGCGTGGACTTCGTGTCCTCGCTCGGGCTGCGAATGTTCCTCGAAGGCGCCCGCGGGCTCAGGCGAACCGGCAAGACACTCGTGCTTCTACACCCGACCCCTGAGGTCGAGAAAGTCCTGGAGATTACCGCCATCTCGATGGTCGCCGTCGTCTCACACAGCGAGGACGACGCACTCGTCAAGGCCGGCGTCGCTTAAGCAAATTTTCTACCGCTCGATCCACGCCAGCGC
>JBOHXO010000563.1:0-7380 GCA_050737475.1 Chthoniobacterales bacterium | reverse complement strand
GCTCCAGACCATGGCCTACACGCTCTTCGGGCTGCTCTGGATTCCATGGATGTTCAACTTCATCACGAACATTCTCTTCCTCCCGCCGTTCGATCCCGAGAGCGAGCCGACCGGGCAATACTACGTGCTCTTTCTCGTCGCGGTAACGAAGTTCAGCGACATGGGCGCGTATGTCTTCGGCAGTCTTTTCGGCAGGCACCAGTTCGTGCCGCACATCAGCCCGAAGAAAACGTGGGAGGGGTTCGCCGGCGCGCTCTTCGCCTCGCTGCTCGCGTCGTTCGGACTCGCCGCGCTCATCCCGGAAAAACTTGCCGCGTTCGGCACGCTCGATTTCGTCGTGCTCGGGCTCGGGCTGGGCTTCGCGGCCGTGGTCGGCGACCTTGCGGAATCCATCGTGAAACGCAGCACGTCCATCAAGGACTCCGGCGGCGTGCTCCCCGGCATCGGCGGCACGCTCGACCTCATTGACAGCCTGCTCTTCACGGCTCCGTTGCTCTACTTCTACATGCGGCTCGTCCTCGGCATCGCATGAAACGCGTCGTCCTCCTCGGAGCCACCGGCTCCATCGGTCAAAGCGCGCGCAAGGTCGCGCAGGCACTGCCGGACCGCATGCAAATCGTCGGAATGTCCGCGCATTCCAACGCGAAGGAACTCGCCGTCGCCGCCGCGGAATTTCCGGAAGCCCGCATCGCGCGCTGCGACGGCCCCGACGGCGCGCAAAAACTCATCGAACTCGCCACCATACCGGACGCGGACCTCGTGATCATCGCGATCGTCGGCACCGCGGGCCTCGCGCCGGCGCTCGCAGCCATCGAGGCCGGCCGCGACATTGCCGTGGCGAGCAAGGAAATCCTCGTGCTCGCGGGCGAAATCGTGATGGACGCCGCACACCGCAAGGGCGTGAAAGTGCTGCCGATTGACAGCGAGCACAACGCAATCTTCCAGTGTCTCGAGGGCCGCCCGCCGGGCCATGTAAAAAGGATCATCCTCACGTGCTCGGGTGGACCGTTCCGCAAATTGCCCGCCGCGGAACTCGACGGCGTCACGCCCGAAATGGCGCTCAAGCATCCGACGTGGAACATGGGCCGCAAGATCACGATTGATTCCGCGACGCTCTTCAACAAGGCGCTCGAGATGATCGAGGCACGCTGGCTCTTCGACGTCGGCATGGACCGCATCGGCGTGGTCATTCACCCGCAGAGCATTGTGCATTCGATGGTGGAATTCGTGGACGGCTCGCAGCTCGCGCAGCTCAGCCACTCGGACATGCGTTTCCCGATTCAATACGCGGTCACCCACCCCGATCGCGTGCCCGGCGCACTCGAGCCGCTCGACCTCACCGCGCTGGGGCGGCTGGATTTCGAAGCTCCTCGCGAGGACGTCTTCCCGGCGCTGCAGCTTGCGCGGGAAGCCGGCACCAAAGCCGGAACGCTCCCAGCCGTGCTCAACGCCGCCAACGAAATCGCGGTCGAGGCATTCCTCGCGGACCGCATCCGTTTTCCAAAAATCTGGGAACTCGTCGCAAGCGCGATGGCGGCTCACACGGTGGAGGATCAACCCAATCTCGAAGCGCTGCTCGCCGCGGACCAATGGGCGCGTTAATTCACGCGCGCCAAAATCGCCTAGGGCTGGACGCACCCGAGCGGCTTGATGCCCTCGGCGCGCGCTTCGGAAATGTTCACCAACTGGTAATCGGCGTTGTCCTCGTCCTCGAAGTCCTCCGCGTGGTCGTCGAGATCCTGCGTGGCGGTGTCCACTGCGGCCTCGAACGTCTTGAACGACGCCTGGTTCTTGAGCTTCTCGCGCTGCTTTTTCGACATGTCCGCGAGACCGTCGAATTCGCCAAGGTTGTCCTGACCCATCATCGTTGTCTCGATGCCGACCATCGTGTCCTCGTCGCCATCCGCGAGATTCACGGCGAGATACATGTGGCCCGGAACGCTGACGAGATACGTGTCGAGGCCGATCTTGCGAAGCACCGCGGCGAGCAGCACGGAGCCGTCCACGCAATTGGCCTGGTGGGCCTTCACCGATTCGTCGAAGAGCCGCACATGCTGCGCGAGCACGGTGTCGGATTCGTCGGCCGTGGTGGTGATGCTGCTGTATTTCATGCCGTGGCGCTGCATCACATTCCAGACCGCGTAGATTTGCATGAGCACCTGCTCGGGATCCTCGCTCTGATAACCGTCGAAGGCATCCACGACGCCGGTCTCCAGCGCCTCGCGAAGAATGTCGTCCACCCACGGATGATTCTCATTCACGTAGGCGGCGAAATTCCAGTTCGCGTCGAGTTCGACGTTTCCGTCGTCATCGAGCACCGCGTAGAGGCAGTCGTTGATCGAGCGCACATCCACGGTCACCGTTTGTTCGCCCAGCGACTCGCCATTGAGCCACGTCTCGATGCTGAGACTGAGCGGCTGCTGCTGGTGGGTTTTTGCCAGCGCGTCGTAGCGGTATTTCACCTTGGGGTGCACGAGCAGGTCGCCCTTCGTCTTTGGCGCGGTTCCCTCAAACGCACTTTCGTCCATAAAGCTGTTCGCCTTCACGACCACGCGAACGCGGTCGCCTTTTTTCACGGCGTGAAACAGCGCGCCGATCAAGCCATTGGGATCGCCGAGATGGGGCACATCCCAGATTTCATCGGGATCCTCGGGCACGCCCTGCGTCGCGGTGCTGATGAGCAGAGACGGGAAGATCTGGTCCTCGGGATAAACGCTGGTCTCCCAGGCCTGATCTTCGTCCTCTGCGAAAGCCGCAGGCACGCCGCTCAATACGAGCGACATGCCAATAGCCGCAACGGCTAGATAACGCAGCATCATGTGGTGCGGCGATTACTCATCGCCGCCGCCATCATCTCCACCGTCGTCGCCGCCGTCATCTCCGCCATCGTCGCCGGAGTCATCGTCGCCGGAGTCATCGTCGCCGGAGTCATCGTCGCCGGAATCATCGTCACCGGAATCATCGTCGCCGGAATCATCGTCGCCGGAGTCATCGTCACCGGAGTCATCGTCGCCGGAGTCATCGTCACCGGAGTCATCGTCGCCGGAGTCATCGTCGCCGGAGTCATCGTCGCCGGAGTCATCGTCTGCGGAGTCATCGTCGCCGGAGTCGTCGTCTGCGGAATCGTCGTCATCCGCGGAATCGTCGTCGTCAGCGTCGGCATCGTCGGCCCATGTGTCGTCCTGGGCGTCCTCGTTCTCATCGAGGCTCTCGTCGTAGCTGTCCTCTTCCACATACGTGTCGTCCGAAACCTCCACGTCGGTGCTTTCAATGGACGAGTCGTATTCCGCGATCTCTTCGGAGGACATCGAGACTTCCGTATAATCGTAGCTGTAGCTGACCTCTGAGCTTTCGTAGTAGCTCCAGTCCGAGACCGCATACGAATCATAGACGGTCCAGTAATCGGTGTAGCTCGTATTGAAGCCGTCGTTCACGGTCACCCACACCGAGCGATCCGCGGGCGGAATGTAATAGGTATAGGCGTCATACTGGCCGGCCAGGTAATTGAAAGCCGTCATCGCGGTGAGATAGGCATTCAACGAATCCTTGGCGCCCGCGATGGACTTCGACTGCTTGAGGAGCCCATTGAGGTCCGCCACGAGCTTCTTGTTCTTGTCCTTCACCGCCTTGGCCTTGAGCGGCGCGAGCTTCGCGATGAGCGCCGTCTGCTGCGCTTTCAATTTTGCAAACGCCGCCTTCTCCTTCTCGGTCAGATCCCCACCCTGTTTCCTGCGGGCCGCGTTCTTGCCGAAGTTGTCATTCAGCGCATCGAACGACTCGAACACGACCTTCGTGCCGGCGTTGATGTCCTTGTTTGACACGCCGATGCGCGGCGCGGTGACACGCATGGCGCCGACCTCTTTCGCGGTCGTGACCAGCGTCTTGAAATAGGCGGTGTCCTTCGCGGCGAGCTGCTTCTTGAGCGCGGCGGTGCCGTCGGCCACCTTGCCGAGCGAGGCGTAAAATGGCGCGGCTGCCTTGGACTTCGGATCAATCTTCGCGTCCTTCGTCGCCTTGCCGATCAATGCGATGCCCTTCTCGACCTCCCCGATCAACGCGGGCGCCGTGAGCTTCTTTTCGGTCTTGGGAGCCGCCGGCTTTGCGGCAGGCTTTTTCGCGGGCTTTTTCGCGTCGCTCGAGGCGGCAGCGGGCTTGGCGGCGTCGGCCGCGATCACCAGGAATCCGTGACGCAGCGGCATGGCCATCGCACCGGCGATGAGGATGGCGCACCAGACTTTGCGGGGTAGAAGGCGCAGGCGGAGGGATGATTTCAACATGCGGCGAGGCGTAGCACTTTCAGCCCATCTGACAAGCCTCCAATCTTTCAAACAGGAAAAAAATCCGCCGCCGCAATGAAATTGTAACTACCTGGCAAAAAAGAATTTCGAAATCACATCCACCACCTCGTCCATCTCCCCAGGAATGAGTTCCGGATAAATCGGCAATGCGACGGTCTCCGCGGCAGCTCGCTCGGACTCCGGAAAATCGCCCGGCTTGTGCCCGAGATACGCAAAGCACTCCTGCAGGTGCAACGGCACGGGATAATAGACGCCGTGACCGATGCCATGCTTCGTGAGATGCGCGAGCAGTTCGTCGCGGCGCTGCGCGCGAAGAACGTATTGGTGGAAAATGTGATGCTCGGCAACGCGACCCGCAAAGGGCGTGGCCGGCGGAGTGAGGAATTCCAGCAATCCCGCGGCATCGAACGCGGCGGCATATTTTTCGGCGTTCGCGCGGCGCGCGGCATTCCACGCGACGACGTGCGGCAGCTTCACGTGGAGGATCGCGGCCTGCAGCGCATCAATGCGGAAGTTTCCGCCGACATGATGATGATAATAGCGCTGCTCCATGCCGTGGTTGCGCATGAGCTTCAAAGCGTCGGCGTGTTTCGCATCGCGGCACGTCGCATGTCCCGCGTCGCCGAACGCCCCGAGATTCTTCGCCGGAAAAAAACTGAAATAGCCGAATTCCCCCATCGCACCGGCCTGCACGGCGCCATTGCGCGCGGGATATTCCGCGCCGACCGCCTGCGCGGCATCCTCGATCACGACGAGGTCGAATTCCCGCGCGAGTTCGCCGATCGCGTCCATCTCGCAGCAAAGTCCGAAAAGGTGAACGGGGATGACTGCGCGCACGCGATTGCCTTTCGCTGTCCGCAACGCACCGTCCGCGTCACGCGTGCATTTTTCGCGGAGACATTCCGCGAGCCGCACGGGATCGAGGTTGAATGTCGCGGGATCAATGTCCACGAAGACCGTCTCCGCGCCGACGCGATGAATGCAGCCCGCGGTCGCGAAAAACGTGTAGGGCGTCGTGATCACCGCGTCGCCCGCGCCAATGCCCAACGCCATGAGGATCGCGAGTTGCGCGTCCGTGCCGGACGACATGCCGACCGAATGGCCGCAGCCCACGAACTTCGTGAACGCCGCCTCGAACTCCTCGACTTTTTTGCCGAGGATGAATTGCTGCGACGCGACGACCTCGCCGATCTCACGCGTCACGGCGTCGCGAATCTGCGCGTATTGACGCGTCAGATCGAGGAGTGGAACAGCCATGGTGGAAAAGTTGGCGAGTTAAAAAGTTGGAGAGTTACAACGCGTTCGCCGATGGCCCGGCAATTCTCTTCAACCCTGCAACTCTTCAACCCTGCAACTCTCACTACTTGATCACGCCGAATTCGGCGCGGCGGTTTTTGGCATCGTCGCCCGGGCTGGCGGGCATTTCCTCGCCGAAGCTCACCGTCTGGATGCGCCCGGCATTCACGCCCATGCCGATCAACGCCTCGCGCACAGCCTGCGCGCGGCGCTCGCCGAGACCGCGATTGTATTCCTCGGTGCCTGCGGCGTCGGTGAAGCCGGCGACAATGATGTCGTTCTTCATGCCTTTCATCGCCCCGGCCACGGCGTCGAGTTTCAGGATCTCGGCATCGGAAACGGTGAAGCTGTCGTAGGCAAAATAAACCGGCTGGAACTGGTTGCGGTTCACGGTGCCGCCGAAGAAATTCGCGCCCTCGACGCGGTCGGGAAGCGGCGTGCCCGTCACGTAATCGCCGTCCATGCCCTCCTCATCCGCGCTCTTCTTTTTGAAAAGCGAGCAGGAGGAAAGGGAAAGCGACGCGCAGATCGCGAAGCAAACAAGGAACGGGTGTTTCATGCGGCGTATCAAACCGCATCCCCTCTCAACTATCAACTATCAACAAGCCGCGCGCGCGGCTCTCACCGCGACCAACTCGGCTCGCTGACTTTACCGAGCCCGCTCACGATCGGAAAACTGCGGCCGTTTTGCGCATCGAGCAGAATCAATGACGAGCCGGAGCTGTAGATCAAATGCCGCGAGTCCGGCCCCCACACGGCGTCCTCACCCGAGGCAAGGATGCGAGAGGAACCGCTGCGCAGGTCGGTGTAGGCGACGGAAAATCCGCCCTGCCGCACGGTGAAGGCGATACGGTTGCCGTCGGGCGACCATGAGGGCTCGGTGCAAAATCCGTAGCCGGTGCTCACGGCTCGCGCGGAGCCGCCGCCCGACGAAATGCGGAAGAGGTGCGGCGTGCCGCTTTCGTCCGATGAAAAAACAATCTCGCCGCCATCCGGCGACCACGAGGGCGAGGACTCGACGCCGTGCGTGCGTGTGAGCCGCTTCGCGCCGCCGCCGCCCGCGCCGACAACGTAGAGCTCGGGATTGCCGTCCTTGCTGATCGAGCAGGCGATGCGGCCGCCGTCGGGCGAAAACGCCGCGCCGGAATTCGTGCCGGGAAATTTCACAATGCGGTCGCGTTTTCCGCTCGAAAGGTCAATGAGGTAGATGTCCGCGTAGCCGCTCTGGTAGCCGGTGTAGGCGATCTTCGAGGCATCGGGGCTGATGGCCGGCGCGACGCTGATCACGCCGTCGTTCGTGATCTGCTTCACGTTCGCGCCATCGTAATCGGCGGTGTAAATTTCCTTGCGACCGGTGCGCGTGGAGACGAACGCGATCCTCGATGTCGCGATGCCGGGATGGCCGGTGAGTGTCTCGACGATGTCGTTCGCGAATTGATGCGCGGTAGCGCGTGGCGAGCCGGAATATTTTTTCGAGAGCACCGTGCCGCCGGTGCGATCCTTCACGAGTCCGTCGAGGCTGCCGCTGGCCGCGGAGCCGGAAACGACGTAGGACGCGGTGCCCGCTTCGCCCAGCACGAATGCCCCCGCGAGCGTGAGATCGTTCTTCAACACCGGCGTCACCGCGCCACCCTCGCCGCCGCCAATGCCGCTCACCGCGAGTGCGATGGCGTCGCTTTTGCGAACGGTGATGGTCGGTGTTTCCTCAGCCAGAACGGTTGAGGCGCAAATTAAAAATGCGCCAAGGAGGCGCGAAGGGAATCGGGATTTCATGGCCAGACGACAC
>JBOHXO010000562.1:0-8029 GCA_050737475.1 Chthoniobacterales bacterium | reverse complement strand
GGCTATCATCTTCTCAACATTTTCCTTCACGTGGCTTCGTGCCTGCTGCTTGTGCGCATCCTGCGGCGGCTGGAAATTCCCGGCGCATGGCTGGCTGCGGCGATCTTCGCATTGCACCCCATCGAGGTGGAATCCGTCGCATGGATTACCGAACTTAAAAACACGCTCTCGGGTTTCCTGTATCTCGGCGCGGCGGCGGCGTATCTGGAGTTCGACCGCAGCCGGAATCGCGCGGCCTACGCGGCGGCGCTGGGATTGTTCGTGTTCGGGCTCATGGCAAAATCCGTGATCGCCACGCTACCCGCGGCGCTGCTTGTCGTGTTCTGGTGGAAGCGGGGAAGCATCTTCGCAAGGCGCGATGCGCTGCCGCTGCTGCCGTTTTTTGCGGCGGGTGCGGTGGCCGGCATCTTTACCGCGTGGATGGAACGCACATTCATCGGCGCGAACGGCGCGGAGTTTGTGTTCTCGTTCGTGGAGCGATGCCTCATCGCCGGACGCGCGTTCTGGTTCTATCTCGGCAAGCTGCTCTGGCCCGCGGACCTGTTGTTCATCTATCCGCGCTGGACGCCTGATGCCTCTGCGCGGTGGCAATACCTCTTTCCCGCGGCGCTCATTCTCGCGACGATCGCACTGTGGCGGCTGCGGCACAGGGCACGCTGGCCGCTGGCGGCGTGGCTCTTTTTCGGCGGAACGCTTTTCCCCGCGCTGGGTTTTCTGAACGTCTATCCGTTCCGCTATTCCTTCGTCGCGGATCATTTCCAATACCTCGCCGGCCTCGCGCCGATCTGCGTCGCCGCCGCTTGTGCGACGCATCTTTTTGGAAAACGCATCGCTCTTTTCGGTGCGCCGATCCTGCTATTGCTCGCCATCCTCACGTGGCGGCAATGCGGAGCGTATGCCGACTACGAAACGCTCTGGCGCGCGACGCTGGCGGGAAATCCATCCTGCTGGATCGCGCGCAACAACCTTGGCACCGTCCTGCTCTACAAAGGGCACCCGGACGAAGCGATCGCCTCCTACGACAGCGCCATCGCCCTCAAGCCCGACTACGCCGAAGCCCACTACAACGCCGGCATCGCCCTCTCGCAAAAAGGCGACACATCCGCCGCGATCGGGCATTTCCGAAAGGCGCTGGAGTTGCAGCCCGTCTATCCCGGGGCCGAACTCAACCTCGGCACTGCGCTCGCCCGCGCAGGGCGGCTGGACGAGGCGATGGCCAGCTTCCGCGAAGCCCTCGCACAAAAGCCGGATTACCCCGACGCGCACTACAACCTCGGCATTGCGCTCTATCAGACAGGGCATGCGGACGACGCAATCGCGCATTTCGAAAAAGCTCTGGCGCAAAATCCCGATTATGCCGAAGCCCACCGCAATCTCGCCGTCGCGCTGGTCGGGAAGGGCCGGCTGGGCGAAGCGATCGCGCACTACGAGCGTGCGCTGGAAATCCATCCGCAAAATGCCGCCGTTGCCGACGACCTCGCCTGGCTTCTCGCCACCGGGCCGCTGGCGGAATTTCGAAATGGTTCGAGAGCCATCGAACTTGCGGTGCGGGCGAATCAAGGTGCGGGTGGAGCGAATCCCATGATGCTGCGCACCCTGGCCGCCGCGTATGCCGAAACCGGCCGATTCGCCGAGGCGGTGGACGCCGCGCAACGGGCCCTGGCTGCCGCGCCGCCGGGTTCGCCACTGGTCGCCGCGCTCGACGACGAACTCACGCTTTACCGCTCGGGGCACCCGATGCGCGATCCCGGCGAGTGAGTTTTAATTCAGCGGCTTGAGGCCGGCTTCGATTTGCTTGCGGCGCGATTCGAGGAACGGCGGGAGCGAGAGTTTCTGGCCGAGCGTTTCGAGCGGCTCGTCGGCGGTGAAGCCGGGCTCGTCGGTGGCGATTTCGAAAAGGATGCCGTTCGGTTCGCGGAAATAGAGGCTTTGAAAATAAAAGCGATTCACCGGTCCGCTCGACGGCATGCCGGTCTCCGCAAGGCGCTCGGCCCACTTGGAATAATCGGCCTCGGTGGTGCGAAACGCGACGTGATGCACCGCTCCGGCGCCTTGCCGCGCGAACGGCAAATCCGGCTCGACCGCGACATGCAATTCCGCCGCCGCGCCGCCGGCGCCCATTTCGTAAACATGCACGACGGATGAATCCGCGCCGTCGTATTGACGCACCGGCCGCATGAAAAGCACCTCGCGCAGCACGCGGTCGGTGCGCTCGAGTTTTGGCACGCTCATCGTGATCGGGCCGAGTCCGCGAATCTGGTGCTCGGTCGGCACAGGGCTTTCGCTCCACGGATGCGTCTCGCCCGCGTCGTCGGCCACCAGGCTCAACCGCTGGCCCTCCGCATCCTCGAGATCGAGCGTCGCGCGTCCGTCGCGAATGACAATGCCGCCGTGCTTCACGCCGCGCTCAGCCAGCCACGCATCCCACCATTGCAACGAGCCCTCGCCGGCCACGCGCAACCCGGTGCGAACGATGCTGTGCGTGCCGCGCTGCTCCGATGGCAGCGGCCAGTCGAAGAATGTGATGTCCGTGCCCGGCGTCGCGCGACCGTCCGCATAAAACAAATGATACGCGGACACGTCGTCCTGGTTGACCGTCTTCTTCACGAGCCGCAGTCCAAGGGTCCGCGTGTAGAAATCGTGATTGCCCCGCACATTTGCGGTGATGGCGGTGAGGTGGTGGATGCCGTGGAGTTCCATTCGGAATAATGTAACTGCGGTCCGCGACTGTCGAAAGCTGGAACACGGATGATCGCCAAAGCCACCGGCAATCAGTGTCACGCCGGGCCGGTCAGAACGTTTCGAGCGGTACCAAAGTCGCGCCCTTGATGAGGCGGCAGAATTCCTTCTTCGTGACGTGGTGATGCCGGCCATCGCGCAGGTGAATGTTTTTCTGCGCCTTGTATTCCACCTTGAGGCGCTCGAGACGCACGATGCGCAGGTAGAGGTCGCCTTGTTTCCAGACCTGATCCTGCTGCAGCTTCATGTCGCGGAGGTTATCAACTTTCCATCCGCGCCCAAGCCGGCTTTTCCGTCTCGAACGAAAGCCGCTTGTCCGTGACCGGATGACGGAACGCGAGCTTCCATGCGTGGAGACAAAGCGGCCGGTCCCCGGGAGCGAGCGTCTGGATTTCTCCGAATTGCGCATCGGTCAGATAGGCGCGGTCGCCGCAAACGGGCAGGCCGAGTTGCCAGAGGTGGATGCGAATCTGATTGGTGCGGCCGGTGATGGGGCGTGCTTCGAGCAGAGAGGTGCCGTCGGCGAACCGTTCGAGCACGCGAAAGTGCGTGCGCGCCGGCAGGCCGTTTTCGTCATCCACGGCGCGCGAGCCGAATTCCCCCGCCGTGTCACTGATTCCTGCGTTGCATGAAAAGTCATCCCGTTCCGGATGGCCCTGCGCGCGGACGAGATAATTTTTTTTCACATCGCCCGCTTCGAATTGCGGCTGGAGTTGTCGCGCGAAATGCCGCGTGCGGCTGCACACCACGAGACCGGTGGTATTCGCGTCGAGCCGGTGCGCGGGCTGCGGTTTTTGCGGGGCGTAAACCGCATGCAGGATTTTTTGCAGCGTGTTGCGGTGGAAGCGGCCGCAGGGATGCATCGGCAGTGGCGCGGGTTTTTCGAGCACGATGATCGCTTCGTCCTCGTGCACGATGCGAATGTCCGGGTTGATCTCCGGCTCGACCTGCGCGGGCTCGAGCAGAAAAACGCGGCGACCTGCGGCGACGGGATGATTCTCCGCGAGCGAGGCGCCGGTCTCGTCGAGCAAAAGGCCGCTTGCACAGCGCGCGATCCATGTTTCGCGCGGCATGTGGGGAAAGATGCCGGTGAGCAGCTCGAGCAACGGCGCGCGATCATATTCCGGAGGGACATTGATTGGCCGGCGATTGTCGCGCGGCTCGCTGCCGGGCAGCGGATGCGTGGCGACGCAGATCATTTCCTGACGACGCGCGGCGATTTCCGCCATGCGCTCGACCGGAGTTTTGAAGCAGTAGGGGCAGGACTCGTGGACGACGTGACGCGGGTCGCTCTGCTCCTCTTCGGTGAGCGGCGACTGGCAGACGAAGCATTGCGCGGAGCCGGTCTCGTTGAGCGCGGGGTCCACGCCGACGCGTTGATCAAAGACGAAGCACTCGCCGTCGTAGTGCGCGCCGCCGACTTCCTCGAAATATTTGAGAATCCCGCCCTCGAGCTGGAAGACATTTTCGAATCCCTCGCGCTCCATGAACGGCCCGGCCTTCTCGCAGCGGATGCCGCCCGTGCAGAACATCACCACAGGCTGCCGCTTCAACTCCGCGGGCAGCGTCCCGACCGCGGCGGGGAATTGCCGGAAATGATCAATGCCCAGCGTGCGCGCGCCCTTGAACGTGCCGAGCTTCACCTCGTAGTCATTACGTGTGTCGAGCAGCGTGACGCCGCGGCCCTCGTCGAGCCATTGCTTGAGCGTGCGTGCGGTCAGTTTCGGCGATGTGCGGCGCGCGGGATCAATGCCCTCGACACCAAACGAGATGATTTCCTTTTTGATCCGCACGAGCATCCGCGTGAACGGCTGGTCCTCGCTTTCGCTGAATTTCGGCGCGAGATCCTCGAGTCCCGGAATCGCATGCAGCTCCACGACGAGCGCATCAATTTCCGCGCGCTGCCCGGCGACAAACAAATTGATTCCCTCGGTGCTGAGCAGGATCGTGCCCTTCAATCCCCACGTCCTGCACTGCGCGAGCAGCCGCTCCCGCAGCGGCTTGAGGCCGGCGAGGCTGGCGAATTTATACGCGGCGATATTGGCAAACGCAGGCACCTCGCTCAGCAGTAACGCCTGCCCCGCACGCCCGCAAATTCTTCCTCCGCCGGGTCGGCTCACATACAAGTGGCGGATTCGCTTTTACGCCGGTGTCATTTGCCCAAAGACAGTTTAGCGACTGGATTTTCGATTCCACACGGGCGATGGTCCCGGCACGCCATGGCCAGTTCCTTTACCGCTCCGGTCCGCCGGCGAAAATTATCCGTTCTCGCGCTCGGCATCCTCGCAAGCGCGCTCATACTCTGCGCGAGCCGGGCGGATGTCATTCCCGCCATCCACTCCTGGGGAGGCGAGGGCGACGGCAATGGCCAGTTTTACGGGCCGAATTCCATTGCGGTTGGTCCCTATGGCGACGTTTACGTCGTTGATCTCCGGCCCAATGTCTATTCCCGGATCGAGCAATTCTCGACCGAAGGCGTCTTCAAGCGCGTCATTGGCAAACACGGCGGTGCTCACGGAGAACTCGGCAGTCCGGAAGGCATCGCGGTGGACCGGTCTTCGGGAGACTTCTACGTCGCCGACACGGGCAACAACCGCATCCAGAAATTCGCCCACAACGGCCATTTCCTGAGAGCTTGGGGCAGCTTCGGCACGGCGAACGGGCAATTCCGAAAACCCTGGGCGATCGCTGTCGGGCCGGATCACAATGTCTATGTCGTGGACGGGCTGAATTCCCGCGTGCAGAAGTTCGATTCCGACGGCCAACATCTCGCCACCTGGAAGATTCTTCGCGCGGACGGCGGTCCCGGCTCACCTACCGGCATTGCGGTTGACGGGAGCAATCGCGTTTATGTCGTCAATTCCTACGAGAAGCAGATTCTTCGATTCAATGCCCACGGAGTTCTTCAGTCCTCATGGCGCACTCACGGACACGTTTCGGGCGACGCCGGGTTCCCCGTGTCCATAGCCGCAAGCAGCCTCGGCATCGTCCTCGTGGCCGGCGCCCACAACAAGCACATCCAGATTTTCGACGGCCCCACCGGGCGCTACGAGCACAGTTTCGAAGTGAGCGTCTATCATCCCGCCAAGCGCGAACACGAAGTGCTCACGCCTGGAACGATGGCCTTCCAAAACGACGACACCGTTTTCATTGCGCATTATCTCGCGAACAGGATCTCGAAAATCCGGATTTTTTAACGGCCAGAAATCCCGCGCCGACGCGGATCGGCACGTCTCCCGGCGCGAAGCTCCCCTTCATTGACAACACGAGCCAACCCCGCGAGAAATCCGCCATGAATCCTCTTCGAGTGTGTGTGATTCCGGCTTTGGCTTTTTGTGTCTTCGCAACTGCGGCCACACGCGCGGAGGACGCCGAAAAGAAAGCCCCGATGACCTCGGCCGAGGTCCTCAAGCTCGGCCTCGACGGCCTGCTCAACGCCTCCGACCCGAGCGAAGCCGGACAGGATCACGCCGCGTGGCTCTATGCCACCGCGAGGCGCCTCGAAACCGAAAATGCGCTGGCTCAAAAAAATCTGGAGCTGGTCCTCGCGCTCGACGATTGGCGCGACGTGCTCGGCAAATGCCGCCGCGGCTCGTGCGAACTCGCCTGCATCGTGAATGGCGGCGGCACCATGTATTCCCACGGCGAGGCGCGCGACTGCGCACCGGTGGAGGATTTCCTCGCGGTCCTCGCGAAGCAACTGCCGCTTGCCGACGGAAAAGGCAGCGCGAAGGCGACCGCGAAAATTGAAGCCGCGATCGCGTTCCTCAAAAAACTGAAGCTCTACGATTCCGGCGACGCCGCTGCAGACAAGGAAGCCGCCACGCGCCTCGACGACGAACGCGACCGCATCATCGAGCAGTGGGAAAACTTGAAATACATGGTCAGCGACATCCCCGCCAAACAGGCCGACAAAATCGCCGCCTTCGCCGACGATTCGCTGAGCTGGCTGAAGGAACAATAGCCCAGCTCCGGTGCGCACCAACTACCGGATCGGTAAACAGTCCGACTCCTTCTCGACTTGGCTGGGGGTTGTCACGATAAGCTTGGTGCCAATGCGAATATGAAAATTCCCTCTCTACCGCGTATTTGGGCTCTGGTTGCGATTCTTATTCTTCCCCTGCTGCAGGATTTGCACGCTGCCGACGTCACGGACGATCTCGAGACATTCCGGAAAAAGGTCGCTGCGGAAGAGTCGAAGCAATCCCCCGACTCCCGCGGGGAGGGCAGGCAGATTTCCATGCAGCTCAAGGTGCTCCAGAACCTGATCGCCCGCGCCGATTATGATCGAGCGCAACAGATGCTCGAGACGCTCGGCAATTACGGCCTGTCTCCGCAGTTTCAGGACGAATGGATGCCGCTCTCCGAGGCCATCGGCAAGGAGTTGGACAAGAGGAAGGACGAGAGTCTCCGAAAATGGAACGCCGAGGTTGACGAACTCATGAAGGAAGCGAAGAAAGGCTGTCTGGAGGCAAAGACTTCCGCCGATCTCGACGCGCTGCTGCTTCGCTGCGCCGCCCTGCAGATGCGCCGCGAACAGCAAAATACCGTTGCGGGTGAACGCACCACCCGGAAGCTCGCCGGGGCGGCGACCACCCTTTCCGCATTCGCGGACTACCTCGACTTCCGCGACGCCGGGAATATCAAAAATGCCAACGAAGCGTTGCGCCGGCTCCTTTCGAGCGATTCAAATCTGCCCGTACTTACGGCGGCCGATATTGAGGGGCGGCTTTTGACCGATGATCCCGCCGGCCTCAGCGTGGATGCGGCGCTGGCGAAGATTTTCGACGGCGTGAAATCGCCCGATGATCTCGCCGCGGCATTGGAGAAAATGAAGAAGTATTCCATCAGTCCCGCGACTCCGCAGCTTGCCTCGCTGAGTTACGAGCAGCCGCGATTGCAAAGCGCCATGCTGGCCTGGAAAGCGGCCAAGGATGGCGACGTGAATTCGGCACTGGCCGCCTTGAACAGGATTCCCTCCAGCGGTGGATCGGAATCAGGCAGGTCGTATTATGCGCCGATCAGCGCGCAGATTCTGACCTACATTCTGCAGCAGAACGTGCAGAAATGGACGAAACTTTCGTTCAATTCCGGAGAAACTCCCGCTTCCTATCTCAAGCGCATTCTCGAGGAGCTTCAGGCCAGGGGTGATTATGTGTCCATGATCGAAGTCCTGAGGTTTTCGGAACAAATGGCGCGCGCTTTTCCCTCCGGCAGCATTTCGGGGGATCGCGCGGCGCTCGAGGCGTTCGTCGCCGCGCAGAGATTCGAGAACGCGGGAGATAACATC
>JBOHXO010000561.1:0-14857 GCA_050737475.1 Chthoniobacterales bacterium | reverse complement strand
ACTTTCTCGAGACGCTGCCGGCCGGTGATCACCGCGCGCTGATCAACGAAACCCTGCGCCATCTGCACACCGACATCACCGGCAACGCGCACCGATCCGAGACCAGCTTCGACAAATTCTGGAATCCCGGCTGGCCCGGCGGCTGCCTCGGGCTGATCGAATTTCGCGCCGTCGAATCGCTGCCGACCGCCGAATGGATGTCCGCCGTCGCGCTGCTCTGGCGCTGCGTCGCCGCGCTGGCCATCGCAAAACCGGCAAAGGCGCCGCTGCAAATTTTCCGCGGCGAGTTGCACGACCGCTATTTCCTGCCCACGCCGCTGCTCACCGATCTCGAATCGCTTCTCGACGAATTGCACGCCGCCGGCTGCGCGATCCCGCGCGATATCTTCCGAAAAATCTGGGACTGGCGTTTCCCCAAACTCCTCGCGCACAAGGATGGCGCCACGCGGCTCGAAGTGCGCCGCGCCCACGAGAGCTGGCCGCTGCTTTGCGAGACGCCCGTCGAGGGCGGCACGACCAGCCGGTTCGTGGATACCTCAATGCACCGGATCGAGGTGCGCGTGAACGACGCCTTCGCCGCGTCGCACGAGCTCTTCGTCCATGGACGCCGCCTGCCGCTTGCGACCGTCGCTCCCGACATGCGCCTCGCCGGCGTGCGCTATCGCCGCACCAGCCTCTATCCCTGCCTCCATCCCGGCATTCCGATTCACCTGCCGCTCGATCTCGTGATCGCCGATGCCGCGACCTCGGAACCTGTGACCGTGTATCGCATGGACCTCAATGCCACCGCGTTCAGCAAGGTGGACGCCTCCGCGACGCCGCGACGCTCAAAGCCCGCGCGTCCCATTTTCAAGGGCGCCCTGACGAACGACATGCGCCTCGGCTAGTTTTTTCATGCCGCGAAATATTCTCATCCTCATGGCGGACGAGCTGCGGTTCGATCTGCCGGGATTCATGGGCAATCCCATCGCCCGCACGCCCACGCTGGACCGGCTCGCGAAGGACGCGGTCATTTTCGACAACGCCTACACGCCCGCGCCGGTTTGCGTGCCCGCGCGGCAATCCATCGCCACCGGCAAATATCCGCTGCACACCGGCTGCCAGAAATTCACCGACGACCTGCCGTCCGGCTCGCAGACGTTTGCCCGCGCCTTCTCCGAGGCGGGATGGCTTACCGTCGCGTGCGGCAAACTCCACCACCGCGGCCCCGACCAGATGCAAGGATGGCTCCAGCGCATCGGCGCGGAGTGCGCCGTGCAATGGCCGAACACCTACGGCGCCGAGGAACGCGAGCAAATCGGCCGCTTGAAATGGCGCGGCGCGGAGGAGTTGGAAATCGCGGGCCCCGGCACTTCGCCGCTCGCGCTGCACGACCGGCTCACCGTGGACGGCGCGATTGATTTCCTGCGCATGCACTTCGAGGGCATGTATCGCCGCGCACCCGCAATCCCACCCGTGCTTCTCATGGTGAGCCTGCAGCAGCCGCATTTCCCACTGCTCGCCGATCCGGAGTTGTTCGATTACTATCGAACCCGCGTGAAGCCGCGTCTCACGGAGGAGGCGCCGTGGCACCCCGCGCTTGGCCGCGGCGCTCTGCCTTGCGGCGAGGCCGTGAGCAGGGAGCAGATTCGCGACGCCACCGCCGCCTACTACGCGCTGGTCGAGCAGGCGGACCGGGAATTCGGTCGCGTGATTGCCGCGATCGAGGGCCATGGGCAGGACATTGACGACTGGCTCATCGTGCTGCTCTCCGACCACGGCGACATGCTCGGCGAGCATGCGTTGTGGGAGAAACGCAAGTTCTACGAGGGCAGCGTGCGCGTGCCGATGTTCATCCGCTCGCCCCGCCAGTGGCAGCCGTCCCGCCGCCGCGAAAACGTGAACACGATTGATCTGGCCACCACGCTCTGCGAAGCCGCAGGCGTCTCCGCACACGGCGACTCCGATGGGCGCAGCCTCGTGCCGTTGTTGCTGGGTCGTCCGGCCGGCTGGGTGAATGAAACGTTTTCGCAATACGACACCGACGAATTCATGCTCAAGCGCGGCAACTGGAAATACCTCACCTTCGGCACGAAGGGGCCGGACGTGCTGTTCGATCTCGCAAGCGATCCCGGCGAATCCACGAACCGCATCAGCGACGTCGGCTGCGCGGCGCAGACCGCCGAAATGCGCGACCACCTGCACGCATTCATCGAAAGCCGGGCCGTGGCGGAAGTGTGAAATTTCGCATTTTCCATTTCGCATTTCGCATTCCCTAGACGCCACCCCGGCGTTCCGCTAATAGCTGAACTGCCATGTCCGAGAACACACCACTCACCGGCCATGATCGGCCCGGCGACCCCTGCACCATCGTCATTTTCGGTGCCTCCGGCGATCTCACCAAACGCAAGCTTTTGCCCGCGCTTTACAATCTCAAGGCGCTCAAACTCCTTCCCGAAAACTTCGCGGTGATCGGCGTCGCCGTGAGCGACAGCAACGACGAGCTCTACCGCACGAAGATCACCGAGGACATCCACAAACACGCCACCGGCACCGTCGAGGATGCCTGCTGGGACGACTTCGTGAAGCGTTCGTATTACATCTCCGGCGACTTCAACGACACGGAGACTTTCAAACGCCTCGCCGGGAAAATCGCCGACGTGCAAAAGACGCACAACCTGCCGGGCAACATCCTATTCTACCTCGCCGTCTCGCCGACGTTTTTCGCGAAGGTCGTGGATCAGCTCGGCGCCGTCGGCCTCACCACGGAGACCGACGACGCGTGGCGCCGCGTCATCATCGAGAAGCCGTTCGGCCGCGACCTCGAGAGCGCCCGCTCACTCAACACCGAAATCACGAAATCCCTGCGCGAACGCCAGATCTACCGCATTGATCACTACCTCGGAAAGGAGACCGTGCAGAACATCATGGTCTTCCGCTTCGGCAATTCCGTGTTCGAACCGATCTGGAACCGCCGCTACATCGAATACGTGCAGATCACCGTCGCCGAGGAGCTCGGCGTGGAGCTGCGCGGCGGCTACTACGACCAATCCGGCGTGCTGCGCGACATGGTGCAGAACCACATCCTCTCCGTCCTCTCGCTCATCGCGATGGAGCCGCCGACCTCGATCACCGGCGACAGCGTGCGCAACGAAAAAGTGAAGGTCCTCGAGGCCATCCGCCCGATGGAGCCCGAGGAGGTGCTTGAACACACGGTGCGCGGTCAATACGGGCCCGGCATCATTGATGGCAAAAACGTTCCCGGCTATCGCACCGAGCCCGACGTGAATCCGCATTCGAACACGGAAACGTTCGTTGCCATGATGCTCAAGGTCGAGAACTGGCGCTGGGCCGAGGTGCCCTTCTACATCCGCTCCGGCAAGCGCCTCGCCACGCACACCACGGAAGTCGTCATCGGTTTCCGCCGCGCGCCGCTGCTGCTTTTCGGCAAGGAAGTCGAAAGTGAAATTCCGCCGAACCGCCTCGTGCTCCACGTGCAGCCCGAGGAAGGCATCACGCTCGACATCCACGCGAAGCGCCCCGGCCCGAAAATCCAGATCTCCAACATTCCGCTGAATTTCAATTACAACGAATTCGGCGAATCCAGCGCCGCCACCGGCTACGAAACGCTGCTCTACGACTGCATGGTCGGTGAGACCGCGCTTTTCCACCGCTATGATTCCGTGGACGCCTCGTGGCGCATCGTGAATCCCATCCTCGACGTCTGGCAGGCCCTGCCCGCGCGCGATTTTCCGAACTACGCGGCCGGCACATGGGGCCCGCATGCCTCGGACGATCTCGTCGCGCGCGACGGCCATCGCTGGCACCATTACCCGCTCGCCACCAAGCGCAGTTAGTTTCATGTCTCCCAAGTCCAAGCTGTTGCTCGCCGGAGATGTCGGCGGGACGAAAACGAATCTCGCCATCTTCAAGCTCGGCGCGAAGACCGGCCATCTCGAATTGCTGCGCAACAAGCGCTACCCGAGCGGCGACTTCGACGGCCTCGGCGCCATCGTCAAAAAATTTCTCGAGAAGGGCGACGAAGGCAAAATCCACGCCGCATGCTTCGGCATTCCCGGCCCGGTGAGCAACAACAAGGCCCAGCCGACGAACCTCAAATGGGCCGTGGACGGCGGCGCACTCGCCAAAAAACTCAGCATTCCGAGCGTGAGCCTGCTCAACGACCTCGCCGCGAATGCCTATGGCATCACCGAGCTCGCACCGAAGGATTTCGTCACATTGCAGACCGGCCTCAAAAAGCCCGTTGGCAACCGCTGCGTGATTTCGCCAGGCACCGGGCTGGGCGAGGCGGGATTGTTTTGGGACGGCGCGAAATACCGCGTCTGGGCCAGCGAGGGCGGCCATTGCGACTTCGCGCCGCGCTCGGAACTCGAGGTCAAGCTGCTCGCGTATTTGCAGACCCGTTTCGGCCATGTGAGCAACGAGCGCGTGATCTGCGGGCAGGGCCTCACGAACATCTACGCCTTCCTGCGCGACACCGGCTACTGCAAGCAGAGCGTGGAGGTCACCGAGGAGATGAAGACCGAGGACATCGCGAAGGTCATCACGAAATACGCCGAGAGCGGCGAGTGCCCGATGTGCATGCAGGCCGTCGAAATTTTTGCACACTGCCTCGCGAACGAAGCGTCGAACATGGCGCTGAAGTCCATGGCGACCGGCGGCGTTTACATCGGCGGCGGCATTCCCGCGAAACTGCTCTGGAAGCTCAAGGCGCCGGCTTTCCGCGAGGCCTTCAACGCAAAGGGCCGCCTCGAAACACTCATCGAGACGATGCCGCTCAAGATCATCCTGAACGACCAGGCCGCGCTGCTCGGCGCCGCACGCTACGCGTTCGACACGCTCGGGGAGTAAGTTCCGCGGCGGGACGCGTCAGGAATCGGCGGATGCCGTCCGCGTCTCGACATGCTGTCCCTCGGCGATGGAATCAGGTGGATTGAGGATGATGTTATCGGTCGGGGAGAGGCCCTCGGTCACTTCCACCGTCTGCCCGAAATCGAGACCCAGCGAGACCTTCGCGAGATGGACGACGCCCTTGCCGTCCACGACGCCGACCTGCAGGCCGTCGCCGCGAAAGATCAATGCGCTCGAGGGGATCACCATTACCGGATTGACGGGCACGGCGAGATGGACCTGCGCGTAGGCTCCGGGAAACAGGCGTCCATCCGCGTTCGGCACCTGCACCTCGGTGAGCAGCGTGCGCGTGGTGGAATCGAGCGCACCGGCGATGTTCGTCACGCGACCCTCGAATTTCCTGCCCGGAAACTCCGCGAGACTGAGATAGGCAGTCATCCCTTGCGAGATTGACGGGCTGTAGGCCTGCGGGATGTTGATGAATACGCGCAGGATGTCGGTGCGCGCCAGGGTGAAGAGCGGTTTGCCATTGCTGCCGTCGGACGAGCTGGTGCCCGCCATGACGAGATCGCCAATGTCCACCAGGCGTTGCGTGACGACGCCCGGAAACGGCGCGATGATTTTTTGGAAGTCCTGCTGGACGGTGAGATTATCGACCGCGGCCTGCGCCGCCTTCACGTTCGCCCCGGCGGATTGGAAAGTCGCGCGGTCTTCTTCGTAGTCCTGCTCGCTGGCCACATGCTTCTCGAGCAGGCTCTGCTGGCGTTGGAAATTCAACCGCGCGATTTCGAGGGCAGCCTGCGTCTGGGCGAGGCTGGCCTGCGCCTGGTTCAACTGCGCATCCACGTCCGGCGCCGAGATTTGGGCCATGAGTTGTCCCGCGGTCACCTTCGCGCCGAGGTCGGTGAACCACTCCTTGAGGTAGCCGTTCGTCCGCGAAAAAAGCGATGCGTCGTTGTATGCGGCAAGGTCTCCGGGGAGCGTGATCTCCGTCTGCTTCGGCCCCGCCTGCGGATGGGCCACCTGGTAGACGGGGGTGAGCATCCTGTCGGTCTGTGCGGCCAGCTTGTGAAATTGAGACAACCGTGAGACGAGAAGGCCGGTCACGACGAGCGCGGCGACGATCAACAAGCCGATGAGCCACTCGCCGGCTTTGGAACGCGGCGGCTTGCCGTCCGCGTCGGCGGGCGGCGGCGCGGCGGGCTGCGGGTCATTGATGGGGTTTGTCATGCGAGTTGGGGTGCTGCGACGGGCGCGTTTTCGGACTCACGGCGGCGGGCGCGGCGGCTATGGATCATGGAGAAGATCACCGGAACGAAGAATAGCGTGGCGACGGTGGCGAGCAGCAATCCACCGATCACGGCGCGTCCGAGTGGCGCGTTTTGCTCGCCGCCCTCGCCAAGCCCGAGGCTCATGGGAAGCATGCCGATGATCATGGCCGATGCCGTCATGATGACCGGTCTCAGTCGCGTGACGCCAGCCTCGAGCGCAGCGCGAACGGCCTCGCCATGGTCGGCAAGGCGCTCGCGCGCGAATGTCACGACAAGGATCGAGTTCGCCACGGCCACGCCGATGCACATGATCGCCCCCATGAGCGCGGGCACGCTGACCGGCGTGCCCGTGAGGAAAAGCATCCACGACATGCCGGCAAGTGCGCCCGGCAGCGCGGTAATGATGATGAACGGATCGAGCCAGGACTGGAAGTTGACGACCATCAGCAGATAGACGAGCACGACCGCGAATACGAGGCCCTGGCCCAGCCCGATGAACGACGTGCGCATCGTCTCCACCTGCCCGCGCAACACGATTGTGCTGCCGCGCGGGAGCTGCTTTTTCGCGTCTTCGACAATCGTGCGCACTTGCGCGGCAAGGCCACCGAGGTCGCGCCCCTGCACGCTGGCGAGCACGTCGATCACGGGCTGCACATTGTAGTGCGAGACGACGGCGGGCTCCGCCGCGCGCTTGAGCGCGGCAAGGTTGACCAGCAGTTGGTTCGAGGGGGCGCTGCCGGTCATGGGAAGGTCGTAGATATTTTGCAGGTTCTGGACGCGATATTGCGGCGCCTGCGCAGCGAGCGCGTAGCTGACTCCGTTTGCGGGATTGAGCCAGTAGGTCGGCGAAACCTGCGCGCTCGAACTCAACGCGATGAGGAGACTGTCCGCGACATCGCGCTCGGTGAGGCCGGCCTGGCTGGCCATCGAGCGGTCCACGCTCAAGTCGAATCGCGGCTGGTTGAGGCGCTGGTAGATGTGCGTGTCCACCGCGCCGGGAATCGCGCGAATTTTCGCGGCCACTTTCTCGGCGATGGCGAAATTGCCTGCGACGTCGTTGCCGGTGAACTGGACGTCCATCGGCGCCGAGAGCCCGAAGTTCAGGATCTGGCTCACCATGTCCGCCGGCTGGAAGAAAAACTCGACGCCGGGAAACTCGCCCGGCAGCTCCTCGCGCAGTTTCGCGATGTAGCCGTCGGTCGGCGCGTGATGCGTGGCATCGAGCGACACGAGAATCTCGGCGTCCGATGCTCCGAGCGTGCCATTGTTGGCGTAGGCCGTGTTGATGCCGCTGTAGGGCAGGCCGATGTTGTCGAGGATGTCGGTGAGTTCGTCCGCCGGGATGACCTTGCGGATGTGCTGCTCAACGAGTTGGGTGAGGCGCGCCGTCTCCTCGATGCGCGTCCCGGTCGGCGCCCGCATGTGCAGGCGGATCTGGCCGGCATCAACTGTCGGGAAAAACTCGCGACCGACCGTTGTCAGCAGCAGCAAAGAGGCCATGCAGAGCGCGAAGAAAACACCAACGAACCGCCAGCGCAGGCGCAACGCGGCCTCGAGCCTGCGCGAATACCAGCCGCGAAGACGTTCGAAGCCTTTTTCGAACCTGCGCTGAAACCGCCCGAGGAATGTCGCCGGCGTATCCGACGCGTGCTTTTCCCGATGGCCGCGCTGAAAATACATCACGAGCGTCGGCACGAGCGTGCGCGAAATCACATACGATGAGATCATCGCGAAGACGACAGCCTCCGCCAGCGGGATGAAGAGGTAGCGCGCGACGCCACTGAGCAGAAACATCGGCACGAACACGATGCAGATGCACAGCGTGGAAACGAACGCCGGCACCGCGATCTGCGCCGCGCCGTCGAGGATGCCCTGGTGCAAATCCTTTCCCTCCTCGAGATGCCGGTCAATGTTCTCGATCGTGACGGTCGCGTCGTCCACGAGAATGCCGACCGCGAGCGCAAGGCCGCCGAGCGTCATGATGTTGATGGTCTCGCCGAGCGCGCTAAGGATGCAGATCGCGCTCAGGATGGATAATGGGATCGAGATCGCGATGACGACGGTGTGCCGCCAGTTGCCGAGGAAGAGCAGGATGAGCAGCGCGGTGAGGCAGGCGGCGATGACCGCCTCGCGAATCACGCCGTCCACCGCCGCGCGAACGAACACCGACTGGTCGAACATCGGCTGGATGCGCAATTGCGGCGGCAGCGTGGCCAGAATGCGTGGCAGCGCCTCCCGCACCTGCTGCACGATGTCGAGCGTCGAGGCGTCGCCTGTCTTGTAAACCGAGAGCAGCGAGCCGCGCCGGCCGTTGTTGTGCACGATGTTCGTCTGCACCTGGAAGCCGTCGCTCACGTAAGCCACGTCGCGCAGGTAGATCACGGTGCCATTCACCGTCTCCACGGGCAGCGCGTTCAATTTGTCCACCACCCCCGGACTGGCGTTGAGGCCGACGTTGTATTCGGTTTGCCCGATTTTCACGGTGCCGGTGGGCAGGATGACGTTCTGCGCGTTCACGGCGTCGAGCACGTCGTTGGGCGAAAGGCCGAGGCCGTTGATTTTCTTGAGGTCGAGATTGATCGTGATCTGCCGCACCTTGCCGCCGTAGGGCCATGGCACCGAGGCGCCCGGCACCACGGCCAGCAAAGTGCGAATGTTGTTCATCGCAAAATCGTTCAACTGCTGCTCGGTGAGTCCGTCGCCACTCAGGCCGAGCTGGAGGATGGGCACGCTCGATGCGTTGTAGGTGATGATCAGCGGCGGTGTGGTGCCGGTCGGCATTTGTCGCGTGATCGTCTGCGCGATGGCCGTCACCTGCGCGAGCGCGCCTTCGATCTTCGTCTTCGGCTGGAAAAAAATCTTGGTGACGGAGACCCCGTTGAACGTCTGGCTCTCGATGTGCTCGATGTCGTTGACCGTCGTCGTGAGCGCGCGCTCATAGACGGAGGTGATGCGGCCCGTGAACTCCGTGGGCGGCATCCCGGAATAGCTCCAGATGACACTGACGACGGGGATGTTGATGTTCGGAAAAATGTCCGTCGGCGTGCGCAGAATCACCAGCGGGCTCACGATGAGCAGCAAAAGCGCGGCGACCACAAACGTATAGGGCCTGCTCAGGGCAAGGCGGACGATCCACATCGGGCTTGGAATTGGGTTGAGGCCCCGGGAGGCCTCCCGAGACTAGAGCGCAACCCGCGCCGCGACGAAAGACTATCCGTCAAGGCGGGCCGATGTGCGCGCGCGACCAGTCGTCGCTCTGCGAGACGAGCGCCGCGCGTTACGCATTCGCCACGCGCGAGAGCCGGGCGAAATCGCCGCACGGAAATCGCCGTGCGGCATTTCGCCTTTGCCAACGAAGCTTAAGCCGCCGCGAGTTCGCGAACGGCCGTTTGCGCTTCGACGAGCGATTGCTCGCGAACCTCGTCCGTTTGGTTGAGGCTGTGCGCATAAGCAAAACGAACGTCCGTGATGCCGATGAAGCCGAATATCGCGCGAAGATAAGGCTCGAGGAAATTGTATCCCGCCGCCGGGCTGCCTGGACGAAAATCCCCACCGCTCGCGACCAGCACCGTGACGCGCTTGCCCTCGACGAGGCCCTTGTAGCCTTCCGCGCCAATCGTAAAGGTTCGGCCATAGCGAACGACATGATCAATCCACGCCTTGAGCGCGGCGGGGACATTGAGATTGTAGATGGGCGTCGTAACCACCAGCTCATCCGCGGCGAGCAATTCGTCAACCAGTCCATCGGAAATGCGGATCGCTTCCTTTGCCGCATCGGAATGCCCCTCCGGCGGCGTAAAGGCGCCTTCGACCCAGGCCTCGGTCACAAACGGCAGGGGATAAGTCCCGACATCGCGCGAGACAACCGCGCCATCGGGATGTGCAACTTTCCAGGTGGAGACAAATTCATGGCCGAGTTTGCGGCTGTGGGAACGCTCTCCGCGCGGGCTGGCGTCGATGTGAAGAAGTGTGTGCGTGCTCATAAGTTGAGAGACTCGTAATCCCGCCGTCACGCGGCGACTAATGCTGATTGGCGATTACCGTTATGCCGGAAACGCATAATCTGCGCCGGGGCCTCGCACCAGGGATACCGCCTACTCGGGATTGAACGGCAACGGCCCAAACTCCCCACGCCACCAGTCGTTGATCTGCGCGGTAATCGCCGCGCCGCCCAGCACGAGGAGCCCGAAGTAGAGCAGCGCCATCGCGAAAACGACGGCGCCTGCGATGGAAAACCGCCCGTCACTCTCGAGCATCGCACACGCCAGCAGCGCGACGGAGATCGCGGGAATCATGTTTGTGAATGGGATGGGCAGCGGCAGCAGAAGCAGCGAGCCGCAGACGAGGATCATCAATCCGTGCAGCCGGCGCGGCAGCGGGCTTTCCGCCAGCCACTGCCTGTTCGGTCGCAAAAATTTCTCGAGCCAGCCCACCGGTTTCTGGACCACCCGGAACATTTTCGGCAGCCATTTTGCGGGGAGGCGGATGTTGAGCATACGGTCCGGCAGCCATGGCTTGAGGCCGCATGCGATGCGCAGACCGATGAAGGCGATCACCAGACCGAACGGCGTCGAGAGCCCGGGCAGCGGCACCGGCGTGCAAAATGGCAGCGCGATGAGGAGCAGCAGGAACGAATACGCTCGCTGGTGCATGAGTTGGATGATTTCACCGAGCGTCACCGCACGATGCTCAAAGGCGTCGAGCACGCGCGCGATGTCCGCGGAGAGACGCCCGCCTTGCGCGATTGGAATCGCCAATTCGGATGCGGGAGCCTGGGACATCCGGTCACGATAGCAGCATCCCTCCGCACGCAAACCCGAAGATGCATCGTCGCGAGCAGTGAGCCTTCACCGGACTCTTGAATTCAATATTGAACGGGGGTTGCGCGCGATTGGAATTGGATTTGCCGTCGCTGTTCACATACGAACTTCACTGTGCCTCCCCATCACATCCCGACGCTCCACGCCATTCCCGGTGCACGCGAGACCGCGGCGCTCGACACCGCCGGCCTGCGCGCGAACTTTCTTCTCACCGACCTCTTCGCACCGGGCGAACTGCGCCTTGCGCTCACAGACCTCGACCGGGCGGCGGTCGGCTCGGCCTGCCCGAAAGCCGGCGCGCCGCTGCGGCTGGAAACGCCGGCGGAATTTCGCAGCGATTATTTCTGCGAGCGACGCGAGCTCGGCGTGATCAATCTCGGCGGCGCGGGCGAGGTGACGGTGGACAGTGAAGTTTTTTCGCTCGCGGCGCGCGAATGCCTCTACGTGGGCCGCGGCGCGAGGGAGATCGAGTTTCGCAGCGGCGACGGCGCGGCGTTTTATCTCGTGAGCTATCCCGCGCATGCGACGCATCCCACGCGCAAGGCGGAGGCCAGCGTCGTGAAACTCGGCAGCCCGGCGGAGGCCAACGAGCGCACGCTCTATCAATTCATCCACGAGGGCGGCACGCGCAGTTGCCAGCTCGTGATGGGCTATACCGAGCTCTCACCAGGCAGCGTGTGGAACACGATGCCGCCGCACACGCACCTGCGACGAACGGAGGTCTATTGCTATTTCGATGTGCCTGACGCGCACGCGGTGCTTCACGTGATGGGCGAACCGCAGAACACGCGCTCGCTGTGGGTCGCGAACCACCAGGCCGTGCTCTCGCCGGCGTGGTCGGTGCATTGCGGCGCGGGCACTTCCAATTACCGTTTCGTCTGGGCGATGGGCGGCGAGAACCAGCGGTTCGACGACATGGACAAGATCGCGATCTCCGAGCTGCGTTGATGAAAAATTCGTTCGATCTCCCGGGAAAAACCGCACTCGTAACGGGTTGCTCGCGCGGGATCGGCCTGGCAATCGCGGAAGGCCTCGCCGCCGCGGGCGCCGACATCATCGGCGTGAGTTCGAGCATGACACAACACGGCAGTGCGTGCGAAGCGGCTGTGCGGGGGCACGGGCGGAATTTTTCCGGCCATACCGTTGATCTTTCCGACCGCAACGCGCTGCGAAAATTCCTCGAGTCTCTCGACCGCACGCCGGACATTCTCGTGAACAATGCAGGAACCATCCGCCGCGCGCCGGCGGCACGGCATTCCGACGAGGATTGGGACTCGGTGCTCGCGGTCAACCTCGACGCGCCGTTCATCCTCGCGCGCGAAATCGGTCGCGCGATGTGCGAACGCGGATCGGGCAAGATCATCTTCATCGCGTCGCTGCTCTCGTTCCAAGGCGGCATCACGGTGCCCGGCTACGCGGCGAGCAAGGGCGCCATTGCGCAACTCACGAAGGCGCTCGCAAACGAGTGGGCGGGCCGCGGCGTGAATGTCAACGCGATCGCACCCGGCTATGTCGAGACGGACAACACCGAGGCATTGCGCAACGACCCGACGCGCGCCGCGCAAATCCTCGCACGCATTCCCGCCGGACGTTGGGGGCGGCCGGAGGATTTCGCCGCGCCCGCGGTGTTCCTTGCATCCGAGGCATCGGCTTATGTGCACGGCGAAGTGCTCGTCGTCGATGGAGGCTGGATGGGACGATGAACGCGCTGGAGGTCATTGGCAGAGCCCGGCTGGTTCCGGTGATCGAGATCGAAGACGCGGACGCGGCGCAGCCGCTCGGCGAAGCATTGATGGCGGGCGGGCTGCCGATTGCAGAGGTGACGTTTCGCACGGATGCCGCACTGGAGAGCCTGCGGCGCATGGCGGACATCGTCGGGCTCGTGGCCGGCGCGGGCACGATTCTCAACGCGGAGCAGGCTCGCGCCGCGATCGATGCAGGCGCACGGTTTCTCGTTTCACCCGGTTGTTTTCCAAAAGTCCTCTCCGCGGCGGCGGAAGCCGGCGTGCCGGTTTTTCCGGGCATCGCTACGCCCACCGACATCGGTCTCGCGCTCGATCACGGCCGGACGGTGCTGAAATATTTTCCCGCGGAGGCTCTTGGCGGCACGGCCATGCTCACCGCGCTTGCGGCGCCGTTTCCGGGCGTCATGTTCATTCCGACGGGGGGAATCAACGTGGAGAATCTCTCCGCCTGGCTCGCGCTGCCGCAGGTGTTCGCGTGCGGAGGAAGCTGGATGGCGGGAAAAGCCCTGTTGCGCGCGCGGGATTTCGATACGATCCGGGAGCGCACCGCGGCCGCTGTCGCGCTCGCTCGCAAACCCTCCCAACCATGACTCTCCGCCCCCCGGCAGACTGCGCGTTCGATTGCATCGCCCTCGGCGAAATCATGCTGCGACTCGATCCCGGCGACGGCCGCGTCAGCACGGCGCGGAGCTTCGATGTGTGGGAGGGCGGCGGCGAATACAACGTCGCACGCGGGCTTCGCAAGTGCTTCGGCCACCGCACGGCAGTGTGCACGGCGTTCGTGGACAATCCCGTCGGGCGGCTGCTCGAGAGCCTCGTGATGCAGGGCGGTGTGGATACGGAATTCATCCGTTGGCGTGAGGACGATGGCGTGGGCCGCACGGTGCGCAACGGTTTGAACTTCACCGAGCGGGGATTCGGCGTGCGCGGCGCAGTCGGCGTGTCGGACCGGGGGAACTCCGCAGCGGCGCAATTGAAACCGGGGGATTTCGACTGGGAGGAAATTTTTGGAAGACACGGAGCGCGCTGGTTCCACACCGGCGGGATTTTTGCGGCACTGTCGGAGAGCGCGGCACAGCTTGCCATCGAGGCCGTGCAGGCTGCGCGACGACACGGCGCAATCGTGAGCTACGATTTGAACTACCGGCCCTCGCTTTGGAAAAGCATCGGCGGCGTGACGAAGGCGCGCGAAGTGAACCGCGAGATCGCGCGTCACGTTGATGTGATGCTCGGCAACGAGGAGGATTTCACGGCCTGCCTCGGCATCGAGGTCGAGGGCGCGGACGAAAATCTGAGCCACCTCGAGGCGGATGCCTTCCGGCGCATGATCGGGAAGTCGGTGGCCGAATTTCCAAATTTCCGCACCGTCGCCACCACGCTGCGTCGCGTGATCTCGGCGTCGCGCAATGACTGGAGCGCGATCTGCTGGCACGATGGCGCGTTTCACGAGAGCCGCAAATACGAGGCGCTGGAAATCCACGACCGCATCGGCGGCGGCGACAGTTTTGCGAGCGGGTTGATCCACGGATTCCTCGAGGGCTGCGATGCCGCGGAGGCGCTCGAATACGGCGTCGCGCACGGTGCGCTGGCGATGACGACACCGGGCGACACCTCGATGGCCACCTTGCAGGAAGTCGAAAAACTCAAGTCCGGCGGCTCGGCACGCGTCGTCCGCTGATTCCCTCCGAGTCATGAAAAAACTCGTCCCGCTCATTCTCTGCCTCGTCGGGATCACTCACGCGGCAGAGCCGCTCGATCCCGCGCAAATCACCGCCACGCTCAAGCGCGTCGCCGACTGGCAGCTCGCGAATCCAAACCACACCAACCTGCGCGAGTGGGTCATCGCGCCGCTTTACGACGGCCTCATCGATGTGAGCGAAACGACCGGCGACCCAAAATATCTCGCGGCCGTGATTCGCATGGGCATCCAGTCCGGCTGGGAGCCGGGCAACGCGTTTTATTTCGCCGACGAGCACGCAGTCGGTCACGCGTGGCTCGACATCTACATGATGGATCCGTCGCAAAAATTGCGACTCGATCCTTTCAAAAAGCGCCTCGACGCGATCCTCGCAAAACCGATCACCGAAAAACTCGTCGGCGGACAGACACCGAAAACCCCCGGCGTCGGCGCGACCGACCGCTGGACGTGGTGCGATGCGCTCTACATGGG
>JBOHXO010000560.1:0-2510 GCA_050737475.1 Chthoniobacterales bacterium | reverse complement strand
CTCTCGGCCTTCTTTTTATCGGCCGGGAGAAGATGTCGAATGCGCAGTCCGGAAAGACGGATGTGGCCGGTTCCCGCATCGGCAGCGCCCCAGGCGGGGCGTTGTGTGCGGTAGGTCCCCTCGATATCCGGACTGGCTACGATGCGTCGTGCGGAACGCGAGAGAACCGAAAAATTTTCGAGCGCAAAATTTCCGCTGCCGGCAAAAAGCGCTTCGAACGTCGGCGCGTCCGGCGGATTTTTGATCCAGACGTCGTCGGTTGATTCGCCGCGCACCGTCACGCCCGCCGGCACGACGAGCTTCCGGCTCACGAGGTAGGCGCCCGGGGAAAGGAAAACGATGCCTCCGCCAGCCTTTTCCGCCGCTGCCAGAGCGGCCACGAATGCGGCGGTATCGTCGGTGCGGTTGTCCCCCTTCGCGCCGAACTTGCGCACATCGAACTTTTGCGCGTGCAAAGCCGGCTTTTCCTCCACGCGCACGGCAATCGGATCGCTGAAGCCGCACTCCGAGCCCCATCCGTTGTGCACGTAGAGCTGGTAGTCGCCCGGGGGAAGATCGTCAGGCACGCGCGCCTCGAAATCGTTTTCCCGACCGAAGGTGATCTTGAGCCGGCGACTCTTTTTTCCGGTCACCAGCCACGCCCGGGTTCTGGCATCGAAATTCTGCCCGAAGGCACGGAACACGCCGCCGGGAAATGCAAAATCGGCTTCCTCCGACCGACACCACCAAACCACGGGCCGGTTCGCCAGGAGCCACTGCGAGTCGTTTCCGTCGTTCTTCAAACGCAGCGCGTAGATGCCCGGTTTCCACGAGGCCGGAATGAGAACCTTGGCGCTGAGCTCGGTCGCCTGCAGCACCTTCATGGTGCGGGGACGTCCCTCAGGGCGGCCCGGCGACAAGGGCGGAGCTTCAACAAAATCGTCCGCAACACGAAAACCCTCCGCCTCGATGGCGGGTGTCATTCCGGCTCCGAAAAGCAACAGCGTCTGATCCGGCCGCACCGGATCCAGCATCCGAAAGATCGTGGGTTGCGCGGCCCGCCCGACGGACAGCAATGCAAAAAAAACAATGACCAGCCGCTTCACGCGTCTGTGGAACGCCGCTTTACGAATTCACGGATCGTCTCGATTTCGTAGTCGAGCATTGCCGGCGTGAGGCCCGGATAAGTGCCCAGGAAAATCGCCGTGTTCATGATTTCATCCGCGCCGGGATATTCCACGGGCGTGCGGATCGCATCCGGGCGATCTTTTTTGAGCTGCACGAAAACAGGCTGTTTGAGCAGGTTGCCGCCGAAGAGCATGCGGTTGCCGATTTTTTTTTCGTCGAGATGGCGACCGAGTTCCGTGTGCGTGAATGGCGCGCCGGGCCGCACGCGGATCATGAATCCGAACCACGAGCAATCCGTGCGGCAGCCGCTTTCATCCCACGAAAAACCGCTCTCCGCGTTCCATCCCGTCGCATGCGTGGGCAGGCTGAATTGGAAAAATTCCTCGAGATCAGCCAGCCCGCGACGAAGCGTTTCCCAGTTCTGCTTCCGCGCCTCGACGAAGGCGGGGAGCCGCTTGAGCTGCTGCCGTCCGATCGCCGCCTGCGGGTCGAGCGGTTTCAAATTATAGCCAAGGTGGCTGTAGATGTATTTGTGATCGTAGCCCTCGGGCAGTTCGCCGAGCTGCCACGCGAAGCGCTTGCCGCATGTGTTGTCCTTGCCGCTCGCGCACCAGCAATCGCGACCCCAGTCGCGAAAACTTTCCGCGTATGTCTTGAGCGGGGGACGGCGGATGATGTTCACCGCGCCGCCTTCGCCCATCGTGAGATGGTGCGGCGGATAAAACGATTGCGTGCTCAGGTCGCCCCATGTCCCGGTGGGCGCAGTCAACACGCCGTCCTCGACGCGAATGAGCGGGTGCGAGCCCTCCTTCGCGATTTTCAAAAGATGATCGAGGCCGAGCGAACGCGCACGCGATTCCGGCATGGAATACGTGCAGCCGAGCGCATCGCAGTTGTCCTCGATGAGCCAGAGATCGTGCCGGTGGCAGAACTCGATCACGGCGCCGAGGTCGAAGGGATTGCCCAGCGTGTGGGCAATCATCACGGCTTTCGTTTTTCCCGGCGAGAAGGCCGCGTCGAGCTGGTCGGCGCGCACATTGCCCGTCGCCGGATCGTTGTCGAGAAACACCGGCACCGCGCCGAACTGCAGAATCGGCGCGACCGTCGTCGGGAATCCCGCAGCGACCGTGATGACCTCGTCGCCGGGGCGAATGCGTTTGTGATCGGGCAGCTTGTGCGTCGTGAGCGCGGAAAATGCGACGAGGTTCGCGGATGATCCGGAATTCACGAGCAGGCTGTGGCGGACGCCGAGCCACGTCGCGAGCTCTTTTTCAAACGCCTCGCCTTCGGGACCGAGCGTGAGCCAGAAATCCAGCGTGGCGCCGACCGCGGCAGCCACTTCGTCCTCCGTGAAAACACGGCCCGCGTAAGGCACGACGGACTCGCCGGGCACGAAGGCAGGC
>JBOHXO010000559.1:0-2205 GCA_050737475.1 Chthoniobacterales bacterium | reverse complement strand
AGTAGAGATCCTCGCGGAATGTGCCGGCTGCGACGGAGGCGGCGAGGTCGCGGTTCGTTGCAGCGATCACGCGCACGTCGGCGACGTGCGTTTTGTTCTCGCCCACGCGCTCGTATTCGCGGTCCTGGAGCAGGCGCAGGAGCTTGGGCTGGATCTCGAGCGGCATCTCGCCGATCTCGTCGAGGAAGAGGGTGCCGCCGCGCGCCGCAGCAACCTTGCCCCACGTGTCGCGCACCGCGCCGGTGAAGGCGCCCTTCATGTGGCCGAACAGCTCGCTCTCGAGCAATTCGCGCGAGAGGCTCGGGCAGCTCACCGTGACAAATGGCCCGTCCGCAAGGTGGCTGTGGTCGTGCACGGCGCGCGCCGCGAGGCTCTTGCCCGTGCCGCTCTCGCCGAGGATGAGCAACGATGCCGGCGAGCGCGCCGCGCGGAAGAGCACGTCGTAAACGACTTTTACGCGCGGGTCCTCGGAATCGAATTCCGCTCCCGGCGAGGCGACGGCCATCTCGCCCTCGAGGCTCTCGATGCGGCGCTCGAGCGTCGTGGATTTGCGGACGCGGTCAATGACGTGGCGAAGCTGCTCGGGCGTGAACGGCTTTGCGAGATAGTCGGCGGCGCCGGCCTGCATCGCAGCCACGGCGGTTTCCACCGATGCGTGTGCCGTGAACACAACAACCGGAACCGCAGGGTGCAGCCGGTGGATTTCCCGGAGGACGACAAGGCCGTCCTCATCGCCCAGTCTCAAGTCGAGGAAGACAAGATCATAAATTTCCTCGTGCAGCTTGAGCAAGGCGACACGGCCGCAGTCCGCACTCTCGGCCTCATAGCCTTCCGCACGGATGGCGATGCCGGTGGCGTTTCGAATGCTCTTGTCGTCGTCAACAATCAGAATTTTCATCCGCTCAAGGCCCTCCTGCAGGTTTGGAATTCAATGCAGGATGGATCGCGCCGGGAGCGGGGTGTTGAATCATCATGCAGGTGAACGATAACCCTCGCGCGCTTGCCGGACCATCAGGGGGATGCCCGATTCATGGCCTCAATTTCCGGAGCGGGTCTGGACGGCCACACGGACGAGTTCACGGCACGAGCTGATGCCGAGCTTGTGTTTGATCGCCTCGCGGTGGCTTTCGACCGTTTTGACATGGATGCCCAATTCGGCGGCGATATGGTGCTTGTCGAGGCCGCGGCCGAGGGCTTCGAAGATGGCCCGCTCGCGCGGTGTCAGCGTCGTGAGCTCAGGGCGGCTTTTTTCGCGGCGGGGGTGCTCATTTGCAAAAATACGATCGAGCGTCTGCACCAGGAGCACGGGTGGCTCGTGTTTTTCGATGTAGGCATATGCGCCCGCAGCCCGGGCCTCGCGCTCGTGGGTGGAGCGGTCGAGCATGGAGAGCACGACGATGGGCAGTTGCGGACAGGCGCGGTGAATGTCGGAAATAATGTCGAGGCATTTGCGGTGCTTGAACATGAGGTCAACGATGGCGCAGTCGGCCGGTGTGCGCGTGAGCTGGCGCAGGGCCTGCGCGGGTGAGGCAGCCTCGCCGCAGACGCTGTAACAGCCGGGCGCGTCGAGCAGGGCGCGGATTCCGTCGCGCACCACGGGATGGTCGTCCACAATGAAGATGCGATGGGTTGATTCGATGGTTTTCATATGCAGGTTGAACAGGTCTCGGTGGCCTGCGGCTGTTCGACAGCCGGGGCATGTTTATTTTCAAAGCGGCAGCGGACGAGGGTGCCGGAGGGTTTTCCTGGCAGCACGCGCAGCGATCCGCCGATGGCGCGGGCGCGGAATTTCATCATGGAGATGCCCATTCCGGGGAGATCGGACTTGTCGTCGTGGGTGACGCCTTTGCCGTCGTCAGAAATTTCCAGCACGTTTTCCGCGCCGGTTGAGAGGCGGACGACGATGCGATCCGGCGAGGCGTGGCGCACGGCGTTCGTGCAGGCCTCCTGCGCGATGCGGAAGAGATGGAAGGCGACGCCATCGTCGGCGACATTACGATCGAGCCGGGACTCGAATTCGCATTTCACGTTGAACGTGGTGCAAATGTGCGTGCAGAGCCGCGTGAACGCCCGCTCGATTTCCTCGCCGGCGAGATGCGGGCTGAGCGTGAAAGCGATGTCGCGCACCTTGCGGAGGCAGTCGGAGATGCGTTGCTGGATGCCTGAGATGCTGCCGGAAAGTTGTGGCGGGCACCGTTCCAGCAG
>JBOHXO010000558.1:0-11375 GCA_050737475.1 Chthoniobacterales bacterium | reverse complement strand
CTCGAGAATGTAGCGGATTTCCGAGTCGGTGATGTCCGTTCCGCGCGGCACGTCCGCCGCGCCGCAAATCTGCACCGCGCAGTCGCAGAGAATCCATTCGAGTCGGTTGTCGGCGAGCAGGCCGACGTGCTCGCGCGCGGCGACGCCGAGCTCGATGAGGCCGGTCGCAAGATTCAACCCGCGCTCATACAACTCGCGAAAACTCGTGAGCGTAAAAGTCCCGCCCTTTTGCCGCGTGCCGAATGCCGGCGCGTCGCCGAAACGCGCCGCGGCCTCTCGAAAGAGGCCGGCGATGTCCCGGGGAGCAATGCGGCCGGACATGAAACTATTTCGACATTCCCGGTTCGCGGGGAGGCGCGCCCGATTCGCGGAATGTGATTCGCGCCTTCGTGAGGTCGTAGGGCGAAAGCTCCACGGTGACGGCGTCACCCGGCACGATACGAATGAAATGTTTGCGCATTTTTCCGGAAATGTGCGCGAGCACGACGCGGTCGTTCGGAAGTTTCACGCGGAACATCGTCCCGGGCAAAACATCCGTCACAACCCCCTGGCTGACGATGGCCTCCTCCTTGGACATAAGTCCGGCAGGTGTATTACGGCGCGGGCTCGAAATCAATCCATCTCACGAGGCTTCCGAGGTTTGGAATGCCCTCCGCATGCCAGCTCGCGGGCGGAAATTGCATGCGGCCCAGCGAACAGATTCGCGCCGCGCCGAGGCCGGCCACCCGCTCCGCATTTTCAATCGTCGCCGGCCAGATGCCGATTGCGCCGAGCCAGGAACGCACGGGCTCCAGCGCGGCGGCGAAGTCCACGGGCAAAGGTTTCACGAACACAACGCGATCGAGCGGCGATGTGGCGAACCACGGGTCGTCTTCGTAAATGACAGTCCAGTCCGTGGAATTTTCGCTCTGCCAGATTTGTGTGCGCACGTCGCTGGCGGAACGAAATGTGTAGCTCGCGCGCAGGTCGGAGATCGCAGCCGCTTCGCCGATGGTGAGCGCCCGGCGCGGAGTATGCGCGTTGAATCGAGCCATGGCCTCCGCAAGCCGCGCGGCATAAGTGCGCGCAAAGCCATCGTTGTTTTCGCGCACAAAAATATCGTGCGGCGAGAGACAGCCGTGCTGATCGTAAAGCGAGATGTCGCGTGCAGCCGCCTCGACGGACTCGCAATCCGGATCATCGAAAACAATGCCAAGGCTCACCCGATGACCGTGCGCCTGAAATGGAATTCCGACCGGCACACGCGCGCGAAAATGCGCAATCGTTTCGTCGCTGCCAAAGACGATCACCGCATCCCCCTCGCGCAACCACGAGTCGGGCAATGTCTCCGAGCACTCCACACGTGCGGCCAGTTCGGCGGGAAGCGCCGCAAGAAACGCAGCGACGTCCGGCAGGCCACCCGTGGGCAGTTTCACGCGATTGTGCGACCCGAGCAAAAGCCCACGCGTCAGGCTTTGCAGCGCGGCATGCGGCGTATTCCCGCTGACGATGTGCAAAATATTTCCGGGCGGAATCGCGCGTGCAAAGCGGTCGCCATACGGACGAAATGCGTCGAGGATTTCGGCATGGCCGAGTTCCAGTCGCACCAGATCCGTCAAATCCGTAGCAACGATTTCCCCGAGCATGGGAAATTTCGCGATCGCCGCAGCCAGTCCGGCCGCACGGCTGGCGGTCGGCTCAGGCATTGCCGCGCATTCGCGCCTCGAGAATCCAGCGCCACGGGATGGCGCCATGGCTGAGCATCCAGTCGTTGAATTCCCGCAGCGACCAGCCTTCGCTTCCGCAAAAATGCGCGTGCAACCGTTCCACTTCGAGCCGGCCGAGCAGGTAGCTCATCGGCACAGTGGGCGATGCGGTATACCAATTCACGTCGGCCCGAGCGCGGGCTTTCGTGAATCCGACGCCGTCCATCAGCACCTTGCAGGCCGCGTCGTAGCTCAGCGAGCCGTTGTGCAGGCCGCAATCGATCACGATGCGATAGGCGCGCCAGAGCGCGTCGTGCAATTGCTGGAGACGCGCGAGCGGCAATTTGACGATGCCCTGCTCGACGCACATTTTTTCGCACCACAGCGTCCAGCCCTCGTAAAAAATCGAGTGCGCGAAAAGCCGTCGCAACTTGCTCGGGTGCTGGTTCTGAATCGCGAACTGCAAATGATGGCCGGGATACGCCTCGTGCGCCGCCGTCAGCTCGAGCCCGAAATGCTGCCGCACTTCCGCGAGTTTCCGCGCAGGATCGCTCTGCCCGAGGCTCAAATCGTTCACCCAGAAAATTCCAACCTGCCGTTTCGAAAACGCGGGCGGCTGGTTGTAGGCGGCCGTGGGAAATTGCTGCCGCATGAACGGCGGCACGGGCAGCACGTCGAGCGATTCGCCCCTGGGCAGCGTGACGAGGTCGAGTTCGTCCAGCCGTCGGCGAATTTTCGCGGTGACATCGCGATACAGGTCGAGCAGCGGCCGATCCGGCGTCCATTTTCCGGCCGCCTGTTCGAGCGCGGCGCCGGGATCGCGCAGTTTCAGTCGCTTTGCCTCGGCGCGCAGTTCTTGTTTGAGCTTCTCGATCAGCGCGAGTCCATTTGCGCGAATCTCCGGCAGCGATTGATCGAAGCCGAGGCGCTCGCGCATCAAAAATTCAAATCCGTCGCGGCCCACGGCGTAGCCATTTTTTGCGCCCCGGGGTTTGCGTTTGATCGCCGCGGCGTAATCCAAAAATGCGCGCTTCGCAGCGGCGAGAAGATCCTTCGTGCGCGCGGGTTTTGCCGAAATCGAACACAGTTCTCCCTCGATTCCCTCGAGAAATTCGATACCGCCCTTACACGAGCCGATGGCAAGCTTTGTCCAGAGCGGCACGGGACGCCGCACATTTTGCGCGCCAGCGGACAAATACGCGGGCAGTTTTGCGAGGCGGGATTCGATCGCGGGCAGCACGCGGCGCAGCGATTTGGAGTTGCGCACGACGAGATCGAAAATGGCGTGAATCGCGCTGTCCACGTGACGCTGCGGATTCGTGCGCCAGCGCTCGTGCTGCTCCTCGAAAAAGACGCCCGTGCGCAGCATCGAGAGAAAGCCGCGGCGGTCCAGGTAATCGTCACCGCGAAATTCCGACTCGGGCAGCGCCTCGATCGCGGCGAGTGTGCGCGCATTCGCCGCATTCTGCGCGAGATAAACGTCCGCCGTATTGGCGCCGAGCCGCGCGTCGAACTGTGAAAGCCCGAGCGCGCTCGCGTCCTCCGGGAAACGTTCGTGCGACTCTGCGAGCCAGGCATTCGCGAGCCGATGAAATGCACGTGCCGCGGGAGTGTTGCTCACGGATTATCGAGCGTCTCGCCCTTGTCGCCGGTGTTGGACATCGCCGCTTTTTCCATCTCGTTGGCGAGATCGCGCATTTCCTTCACCTCGGATTGCGAAGGCGGGCGGCCCTCGGATTTTCCGGCGATGTTGTAGATCGTCTTGAGGTCGGAAAGCAGCTTCGTGACAAGCGGCGTCTGCTTGATGCGCGGATGCAGCGTGTCGAGCCGATCAATGAAATAGTTCATCACATCAAGGCGCTTGAGGCCCTCGGCGCGCTGCGCGGTGTAGTTGTCGGCGGTCGCATTCGCCGCGAGTTGAAATCCGCGCAGCCACCCGCCGAAGCTGATGAGATGGGCCAGTTCCTCGTCGTGCAGGTTCATCATGGACTGCTCGACATCGGCCTGGGCCTTGATCAATTCCTCGCGCAGTTTTGCCCAGTCGCCTTTTTTTCCGAGGTCAATGAGGCTGGCGGCGCGACGCGTCATGCTGTCGCCAACGCCGAGCGCGCGGGCCTGCCGCAACAACGCGCGGCCGATGGTTTGCGTGCTTTGCGGGCGCTGGGCAATGACGATGACGAACCCATCCGCAACGATGCTGCCGAAATGCATGGCGGTCTGAAATCGGTTCGGGAATGACGCATCGAGGTCATTCGCCTCGACGAGCTTGATCGGGATCGGCTGAAAAGTATCGAGATCAATCAGCAGTTTCTGGATGGCGGGCGCGGTGGTGTCATTGACGCCAAGTTCCTCGCGCATGTGACCTGCGGCTCCCTCGGAGAGGTCGCTGTCCATGTCGTCGGAGTCCTGCGCGACGGCGGCGTGCATGCCGGCCAGCACACCGATCGCAAAAACCGCCGCGAGACGAGAAACCATGATCAAGCCAGCCTGCCACAGCCGCGCGGGATTGTCCAATGGCGGACGGGCCAAAGAATCGGCTTTCTCCCGGCAGGCCCTGTGGCGATATTGGCGGCATGGTTATCGGCGTTCCGAAGGAGATCAAGGAACAGGAGAATCGCGTGGCCCTGCTTCCCTCGGCGGCCTACCAGCTCGTCAAGCGCGGCCATTCAGTCGTCGTGGAAAACTCGGCCGGCGTCGGCTCGGGATTCAGCGACGAGGAATACAAGGCGGCCGGCGCAAAGCTCGTGCCGGAACACGCGCAGGTTTTCGCAGAGGCGGACCTCATCGTGAAGGTCAAGGAGCCACTGACGTCCGAATACACGCTGCTGCGCAAGGGCCAGTTGCTTTTCACCTACCTGCATCTCGCCGCGAACAAGCCGCTCACCGAGGCGCTCATGAAAACCGGCGCCACGTGCATCGCCTACGAGACCATCGAGGTGAACCGCCGCCTGCCGTTGCTCGAGCCGATGAGCGAGATCGCGGGCCGCATGTCCATTATCGTCGGAGGTTACTTCCTCGCGAAGCACCAGGGCGGCAAGGGCGTGCTGCTCGGCGGCGTGCCCGGCGTGCTGCCAGGCAAGGTGGTCGTGATCGGCGGCGGATCGGCCGGCGTGAATGCCGCACGCATGGCGACGGGTCTCGGCGCGGATGTCACCATTCTCGAAGTGGATCTCGAGCGCATGCGTTTCCTCGACATCACGATGCACACGCACACGTTGTTTTCCAGCGAGGCGAGCCTCATCGAGTTGCTGCCGACGGTGGATTTGCTCGTTGGGGCTGTGCTCGTGCCCGGCGCGAAGGCGCCCAAGCTCATCAACCGCGAAATGCTGCGCATGATGAAACCCGGCAGCGTGCTCGTGGACATCGCCATTGACCAGGGCGGCTGCACTGAGACGTCGCGCCCGACCACCCACCACGATCCCGTTTATACCGAGGAGGGCGTGCAGCATTATTGCGTCGCAAACATGCCCGGCGCCTACGCCCGCACCGCCACGCAAGCCCTCACGAACGTCACCCACCGCTACATCGAAATGCTGGCCGACATCGGCCTCGCAGAAGCCTGCAAGCGCCAGCCGGGCCTCGTCCAGGGCATCAACGTGCAGGATGGAAAACTCACCATCAAGCCGGTGGCGGAGGCGCTCGGGTTGGAGTATTCTCCCGCTTCCGTTTAAGAGTTTCAAATGCAGTTGTCCGAATTGATTTCCGACATCGGACGCCGCGCCCGCGTGGCGTCGCGTTCGTTGTCGAACCTCTCCACCGAAACAAAAAACGCCATCCTCCGCGCGATGGCGGACGAACTGCTCGTGCGCGAATCCGCGATCCTCGAGGCGAATGCCCGCGATGTCGCCGGCGCTGCGGAACACGGCCTCGCCGCCGCCGCGATAGACCGGCTGAAGCTCACGTCCGCGCGGCTTCGTTCCATGGCCGAGGGCGTGCGTCAGGTCGCGGCGCTGCCAGATCCCGTGAACGAAATTCTCGATGAATGGACGCGCCCGAATGGCATCCGCATTTCCAAGGTGCGCAAGCCCATCGGCGTGATCGGCATCATTTACGAGTCCCGCCCAAACGTCACCAGCGACGCCACCGTGCTCTGCATCAAGACCGGGAATGCCGTGATCCTGCGCGGCGGATCCGAGAGCCTGCAATCGAACCTCGCCATCGCCGCTGCGCTGCAGGCTGGCGGCGCGCATGCCGGATTGCCGGATCACGCGGTGCAGTTGATCCCGGTGACCGACCGCGACGCGGTGCGCATGATGGCGCAGATGGACGATTGCATTGACGTGCTCGTGCCTCGCGGCGGGAAGTCGCTCATCGAGGCGGTGGTGTCGAACGCGCGCATGCCCGTCATCAAGCACTACGACGGCGTCTGCCATCTCTACGTGGATGCGGCAGCCGACGTGGAAATGGCGACGAAGATTCTTCTGAACGGAAAAGTGCAGCGCCCCGGCGTTTGCAACGCGCTCGAGTGTCTCGTCGTCCATCGCAATGTCGCGGAGAAATTCTTCGAGTTTGCCGCCCCGCAGCTCGCTGCGCATGGAGTGGAGCTCCGCTGCGACGACGAGAGCTTTATATTGCTCCGCAACTACCGGCCGCTCGCACGCGTGACCGAGGAGGATTTTCAGACGGAATATCTCGCGCTTGTTTTGAGCGTGAAGATCGTGGGCGACGTGGCCGAGGCCATTGACCACATCGAGCACTACGGCTCGCACCACAGCGACGCAATTGTCACGAAGGACGAAGCCGCGGCGGAAAAATTTCTCAACGAAGTGGATTCCGCGACCGTGTATTGGAATGCCTCGACGCGCTTCACCGACGGCGCGGAGTTCGGCTTCGGCGCGGAAATCGGCATCAGCACCGACAAGCTGCACGCGCGCGGCCCGATGGCGCTGCCCGAGCTCACGACCTACCGTTACCTCATCCGGGGGGACGGCCAGATTCGCGAATGAACACCGCGCGGCAAATCTTCTACGAAGGCCGCGTCCAGGGCGTCGGCTTTCGCTACACGGTCAAGAATCTCGCGCGCGGCTTCGACGTGCTGGGATCGGTGCGCAACATGCCGGATGGCCGCGTCGAACTGCTGGCCGGCGGCGAGCAGGACGAGCTCGAGGCATTCCTCGAGAGCATTCGCGAGAGCGCACTTGCGGGACACATTCAAAAGGAGGACGTTTCCACCATCCCGCCGCTGACCGGCGTGCGCGGATTCACCATCACAGGTTGACGCCATGGCCATCGCAGTTTCCCTCAAAAATCTCACGTGCATCTTCCCTGTGCCGCTGCGGCGCGAAAAACTCGTCGCCGTGCGCGACCTCTCGCTCGAGGTGAACGAGGGCGAGGTCTACGGCCTGCTCGGCCCGAACGGCTCCGGCAAAAGCACCACGCTCAAGATGCTGCTCGGCCTCGTCACGCCGACCGAGGGCACGGCCGAGGTCTTCGGTCACAACAGCCGCGACTTCGCCGCGCGCAACGAAGTCGGATTCCTGCCCGAGAATCCGTATTTCTACAAATTCCTCACCGGCGAGGAGACGCTGAATTTTTACGGCAAGCTCTGCGGGCTGCGTGGCGCGAAATTGAAGGCCCGCACCGGGGAATTGCTCGCGCTCGTCGGGCTCGAAGACGCCCGCCACCGCCGCGTCGGAAGCTACTCGAAGGGCATGCTGCAGCGCATTGGCCTCGCGCAGGCCATCGTGCAGGACCCGCGTCTCGTCGTGCTCGATGAGCCGACGGCAGGCGTTGACCCCGCCGGTTCGCGGCAGATTCGCGATCTCATTCTCGGTCTCAAGGAGCGCGGCATGACCGTGCTGCTCACATCCCACCTGCTCGAGCAGGTGCAGGAAGTCTGCGACCGTGTCGGCATTATGGCGCGCGGCCGGCTCTTGCGCGAAGGCACGATGGACGAACTCGTTTCGGTGAACAACCAGACGCAGTTCGTCGTCGAGAATGCGCCGCCGGAACTCGCCGCGGAAATCGAGGCGCTCGTCGCGAAGTCCGGCGCCGCGCTCATCGAAACACGCAAGCCGCAGCGCACGCTCGAGAAGGTTTTCCTCGAAGTCACCGGGCAGCCACCGAAGTGAGTTTTTTCGTCACCGGCACGGACACGGAGGTCGGGAAAACATTTTTCACCGCGCTCCTCGTCCGCGCGCTGCGCACCGCGGGTATTGACGCGGTTGCGTTCAAGCCGGTCGCCTGCGGTGGGTGGGACGATGTGGACGCGCTCGCCGCGGCCGCAAACGGAGTCGAGCTGCGGGAAGCCATTTGTCCGTATCATTTTTCCATGCCTGCCTCACCGCTCACCGCCGCATGGGCCGAGCAGGCAACCATCGAGCCCGCCCGCATTCTCGACGCCTACGAGCAACTCCGCGCGCGCCACGCCATGGTGATCGTGGAAGGCGTGGGCGGCTGGCGTGTTCCCATCACGGTGGAATGGTCGGTGGCCGATCTCGCGACGCAACTCGCGCTGCCGGTGGTCGTCGTCGTGAAAAATCGCCTCGGCGCGATCAACCATACATTGCTCACGCTCGAAAGTATCGCGAGTCGTGGGCTGGATTGCGCGGGTATCGTGTTGAATCACGCGGAAATGTCGCACGACCCCGCGTCGCGTTCGAATCGCGCGACGTTCGAGATGCTGCCCGGCGTGCGCGTGCTGTGCGAACTCGTCCATGGCCAGGCGTCGCTGCATCTGCCATCGCTGGCGCTTCCCGGCGTGCGGCTGTGATTCACAAGGCGCCTGTGCTATGTTCCGTCGCATGAAACGCTGGATCCCGCTTCTTCTCGTCGTGCTCGCTGGTTGCTCCGCTCTTCCGGAGCAAGGCCCGCCGATGAAGAAACTTTCCGGCAAGCTGACCTTCCGCGAAATGACGGCGCTTCCCGCCACGGCGACGGCGCACATGACAATCATGCCGCCACCTTCCGCAGGCGAAGCAAAGCCGATTGCGACGGCCGATTTTCCGGCTGCCACCGGGACCGAGATTCCTTTCGAACTGAAATTCCCCGCGGAAAAAGTCGCCAGTGGCGGTGAGTATTTCGTGTTCGCTCAAGTGCTGGATCACGGCAAGGTGTGGTATTCCAACCTCACAACGCCGCTGCGCATCAACTTCCTCGCGGAGCCGGGCGACGTGACGATCGAGCTGCGCCGCGAGAAATTCTAGAGCCGGCGCTAATCGTCGCTCCCGGGTTTTTTCGAGAGGGAAATTTCGAGGTCCGACGTATTTTTGCGCACGCTCTCGAGATAGAGCGTCATGAAAAACGGAGGAATCACGGCGATTGCAATCAACTCCGGCGTGAACTTGATTTCCTCGTTCCCGCTCATGAAAACGTGCATGCCGGCCCAGATGACACCGCCCCACACGGCCACCAGCCCGCAAAACGACCAGATCATTCGTCGCACCATCGAGAAGCTGATCAATAAAAGGCCGCCGACAAAAATCATCACGTCCTGCGCCGTGTCGTGCAGCGGCTGCATTTGCTGATACGTGGTGTAGCCGCACAGGCCGAGGCCGATGAGAACCAGCACCGCATTGCCGAGGAGTGTCAGCAGACCAAGATACAAATTCCAAATCTCCGCGAACAGGCGCACAAACCATCACATGCACCAATGCCGCGGCAGCGTCGAGTCACGGTTGCAAATTTTCGACAAAAAAAAGACCGGGCATTGCGGCCCGGTCTTTTCGTAAGCGCTGTGCGCGGAATTAATAGCGGTAGTGCTCGGCCTTGTAAGGGCCTTCGACTTTCACGCCGATGTAGTCGGCCTGCTCCTGCGTGAGCCTGGTGAGCTTGGCGCCGATCTTCTCGAGGTGCAGACGGGCGACTTCCTCGTCGAGCTGCTTGCTGAGGACCTTCACGCCGGGCTTGTTCGTCGTGCGATTTTTCCAAAGATCAATCTGCGCGAGCGTCTGGTTCGTGAAGCTGTTCGACATCACGAAGCTCGGGTGGCCGGTGGCGCAGCCGAGGTTCACGAGGCGGCCTTCCGCCAGCATGTAGAGCTGGTGGCCGTCTTCGAACGTGTATTGATCCACCTGCGGCTTGATCTCGAGTTTCTTCACGCCGGCGAGCTTGTTGAGCGCGTCCACCTGGATCTCGTTGTCGAAGTGACCGATGTTACAAACGATCGCCTGGTCTTTCATCTTCGTGAGATGCTCGAGGCGGATGATGTCCTTATTGCCCGTCGTGGTGACGTAAATGTCGCCCCAGCCGAGGGTGTCCTCGATCGGAAGAACGCGGAAACCTTCCATCGCGGCCTGCAGAGCGCAGATCGGATCAATCTCGGTGACGACAACCTGTGCGCCCTGCCCGCGAAGGGCCTGTGCGCAGCCTTTGCCGACATCGCCGTAGCCGCAGACCACGCCGACCTTGCCGGAAATCATCACGTCGGTCGCGCGCTTGATGCCGTCCACGAGCGACTCGCGGCAGCCGTAAAGATTGTCGAATTTCGACTTGGTGACGGAGTCGTTGACATTGATCGCCGGGACGCGGAGCTTGCCGGCCTGGTGCATCTCATAAAGGCGATGCACGCCCGTCGTGGTCTCCTCGGAGACGCCCTGCCAATCCTTCAAATAGTTGGTCCACTTGATCGGGTCCTCGGCGTAAACCTTCTTGAGCAGCGCCTTGATCACGCTCTCCTCGTGCGAGCCGGACGAGCCATTGACCCAATCGGAACCTTCCTCGAGTTCGGCGCCCTTGTGGATGAGCAGGGTCGCGTCGCCACCGTCATCAACGATGAGTTGCGGGCCGCTGCCATCGGGCCAGGTGAGCGCCTTGATTGTGCAGTCCCAATATTCCTCGAGCGTCTCGCCCTTCCATGCGAAGACCGGAATGCCGGCGGCGGCGATCGCGGCGGCGGCGTGGTCCTGCGTCGAGAAGATGTTGCACGAGCACCAGCGCACGCTCGCGCCGAGGTCAACGAGCGTCTCGATGAGCACCGCAGTCTGAATCGTCATGTGCAGGCTGCCCATGATGCGGACGCCCTTCAGCGGTTTCTCGGCGGCGTATTTGCGACGCGTCGCCATGAGGCCGGGCATCTCGTGCTCGGCGATCTGGATTTCCTTGCGGCCGAATCCGGCCAGCTTGATGTCGGCGACGTGGTAGTCGGCTCCGACGGATTTTTCGATGGTAGTGCTCATGCTATTAATTCTGGTTGTGATTTAGGCAGCGGCCTTCTTCAGCGCGGCGGCCTTGTCGGTTTTCTCCCAGGGCAGGTCGAGGTCTTCCTTGCCGAAATGGCCGTAGTTCGTGCTCTTCGAATAAATCGGACGGAGCAGGTCGAGCTGCCTGACGATGTCGGCGGGCTTGAAGCTGAAAACCGCGTTCACGGCTTTCTCGATCTTTGTCTCGGACACGGTATGAGTGCCGAAGGTATCAATATGCACGCTCACCGGCTTCGGGTGGCCGATCGCATAGGCAAACTGCACTTCGCATTTCGCAGCGAGGCCCGCGGCGACAATGTTCTTCGCGACGTAGCGGCCCATGTAGGCTGCGCTGCGGTCCACCTTCGACGGGTCCTTGCCCGAAAATGCACCGCCGCCGTGACGGCCCATGCCGCCGTAGGTGTCCACGATGATCTTGCGGCCCGTGAGGCCGGAATCGCCCTGAGGTCCACCGATGACGAAACGCCCGGTCGGGTTGATAAGATACTCCGTCTTCGCGGTGAGCATCTTTTTCGGCAGCACTTTCCTGATGACGTTCTCGATGCAGAAT
>JBOHXO010000557.1:0-13298 GCA_050737475.1 Chthoniobacterales bacterium | reverse complement strand
GTCACGCCCAATGGCACCGAATACATCAACCACAACGGGGCGTTCTCCGCCGGCGCGCGCACGATCGTCAGCTTCCGACGCTCCGATGAAATCGGCATCGTCGTGCTCACCAACAGCTCTCTCACGCTGCTTCCCGAGGCCACGGCCGATTTGTTTTTACAGTTGTATGATAAAGGCCGGGTGCGCGCCGGCACGCTCGCGTCTTTCCGGAAGCGCACAAGGCATGATGCCCCGAGAATCGGAGTCGACACGCTCATCAAAACGCTCTTCAGCCTCGTGGACGCGCCCGCGATCATCGCTGGTCACCCGCTCAGCGCCTATGCGGGCAGATATCACAACGACTACGTCGGAGACTTTGACATCACCGAGAATTTCGATCCGGAGAGCGGGCGCAATGCCCTTTTCTTCAAGGCAACCACCAAGCGCACCAACGTGAAAGTGCAGTTGAATCCGGAGAATGGGCAGCTTGCGGCCCGCACCGGCGCAGGGGGCTTGTTCGGACTGGAATTCCAAAACTTCGACGGCCACCGGTTCAACGAACTCGTGATACCGAACCTCATCGAAGTCGGCTGGCAGAACCTCTCGAGAGTGCGATGATCCCCGAGCGGAGCGCGATTGCGACTGCGCGGATGATCCCGGGTGCTTAAGGCTTGCTCGAAATCTTTTCCGAAACTATCCCGAGCCAATGCGCTCCGTCCTGCAGATCGAAAGCTCGGTCGGAGCGTTTCACTTTGCCCTGAAGGAGATCGGCACTCCATGAACGCTGCCCCGAACGAGCGTGGTGATGTGGAAGGAGGAGGCGGCGGCCTCACCAGGAAGGGACTGGGTGAGGGCAGTATTAGTACATTTGGCGCCGTCATCGTCGGGCTTTCCTGCTGCGCACCAGCCTACACCATGACTGCGGCGCTGGGACCGGCGGCGTCCCAAGTGGATGATCAACTTCCAGCCATCTTCATCGTCGGGTTCCTGCCCATGTTTCTCGTCGCGATGGGATATATGGCCCTCAACCGGGCGATGCCTGATTCCGGAACGACCTTCACCTGGGCAACGCGGGCATTCGGCCCCTGGGTCGGCTGGATCGCCGCCTGGGGACTGCTGGCGGCGACGATCCTGGTGCTTTCGAATACGGCAGGCATCGCCGAGACCTTCCTGTTCCTGGCGCTCTCCCAGATTTTTCATAGCGAGGCAATCGTCACGCTGGGGAACAATCCCCTGGTCAACATTGCCGTGTGTGTTGCCTTTCTGGCTGTGGCCACGGGGATTTCCTATCGGGGAATGCAGACCACGAAGGGGTTCCAGTATGTCATGGCGGCCATTCAGGTTCTTGGTCTGGTGTGGTTCATCGTTGCCGCGTTTATTGCAGCCAATAATGGAAGCAACCCGGATTCGATTCCCATCCGTTTCAGCTGGTTCAATCCGTTTGCCGTTTCCTCTTTTTCGGCCTTCTCCGCCGGAATCGCGGTCTCCATCTTTGCGTATTGGGGATGGGACACGGTCCTGACCATGAGCGAAGAGACGAAGGAGGACACGAAAGGCAGTTCGTCCGGCAAGGCTGCCACCATACTCATCCTGACGCTCGTCGCGCTCTACGTGCTCATCGGCGTGGCCACGGTTACGTATGCGGGCATTGGCCAGGGCCCCACCGGATTGAACAACCCGGCAATGGCGGCAAATGTTTTCGCCGCGTTGTCTCATCCTGTGATGGGCTGGGCCGCGATCATCCTTTCCCTGGCGGTCCTGTGCAGCGCCGCAGCGTCCCTGCAGTCCACCCAGCTTTCCCCGGCGAGGACTCTCCTTGCCATGGGGCATTACAAGGCGATCCCTGCGAAATTTGCCGAAGTGCATCCGAGGTATCAGTCGCCTTCCTTTGCGCTGGTCGTCTCCGGCGTGATCGCCGCGGTCTTTTACGCGATCATGCGCGTGGTCAGCAAGGACGCCTTGTGGGACACAATTACCGCGCTGGGTTTGCTGGTCTGCTTCTACTACGGCATCACCGCGTTCGCCTGCGTGTGGTACTTCCGTCGGGAGGCCTTCCAATCCGTGAGCAAGTTTTTCATGAAGATGTTCATGCCCGGGCTGGGCGGCATCCTCCTCTTCATCATTCTGATCAAGACGACCATCTCCAGCCTGGATCCCGACTTTGGCAGCGGAGCCGATATCGGCGGAATCGGGCTGGTGTTCATCATGGGCGCCGGGTTGCTTGCGCTCGGGGTGGTGACCATGCTCGTGATGGCGCTCATCTATCGTCCCTTCTTTCGCGGAGAAGTGCTCAAACAGGGCACGCCGCTTTAGAGCTCGAAAAACGGGACAGCCTCCTATTCCGGCGCCGGACCGGGGGCGATGCTCGGTTTACAACCAGTGGATCGCGGCAAAGACGAGCTCCGATTCGTAAATCGCCGGCAGCGAGGAGACGTAGGCGCGCCAGTCCGGAGGTACCCCAAGGTCACGACAAGGCCAGTCCTCGGAGACGTCTCGCGAGTAGGCGTTCCAAAGTCCGAACATCGTGCCTGTCGTTGTCATCCCACCCCGTTGCACATATTCGTTGAGCAGGACCAGGGCGTCTGCCCCATTCTGGGCGGCCTCACGAACGGCGGCCCTGGCCGCCTGCATGGTATTCGATCCGGAGGCCGCATGGATGATTCCGGTCACCACATAGGGCCGATCTGGCGGCCCGGAATAAAGCGGCAGGGCAAGGCATGAATTCACCACAGCCCGAGTTCCCAACGTGCCCGGCTTCATTTTCCCCACCACCGGCGCATACGTTGCGGTGGCACACCCATTCAACGCGAATAACACACACAGAGCGGCCAGCATGATCGCGCTCCTCCAAACGCCCGGTGGTTCGAACTCAGCTTGTTCCTGCCGGATTCGTGGGGAGACGGTCAATTTCATAGCCGGCATACTGGAGGCGATCCCTTCCATTCTGCAAGCGCGCTTCGAGACGATCCGATAGCGCGCGAGATCGGAATCTTTTGGCGGTGAAGCCTAATGTCAATTGTCAAGATCTGACCCCGCAGGACCCCGTTCCATCCATCGGGCGAAAATCCCGCAGGGGAGGAGGCGGTTGCCGGCCTGTTCGCGGAGCGTTAATTCGCCGGATTCGAGCGTCCCACCGTGGCGCTGGAGAAGCGGTTCCAAATTATAGCGATAGGCCAGCTGCGAGTAGCCCGAGGCGTAGCCGTTCGCGATGCAGAAGAGAGGCGAGTCGGAGAGGAGGGCGTGGCAATCCGCCATGAGCGGCAGGAAGTCGTTTTCGATTTCCCAGACGTCTCCATCCGGGCCGCGTCCGAATGCGGGTGGATCCATGATGATGGCGTCGTAGCGGTTGCCGCGCCGAAGTTCCCGTTTCACAAACGCCCTGGCGTCGTCGCAAATCCAGCGGATCGGCGCATCGGCGAGACGGCTCAAACGGGCGTTCTCTTTGGCCCATCCGACGCTCGTTTTGGAGGCATCGACATGGCAAACCCTGGCCCCGGCCTGGGCGCAGGCGAGAGTCGCGCCGCCCGTGTAGCCGAACAGGTTGAGGACGGAGGGCGGCTCACTTTTGCTCCCGGTGGCTGCCAGGCGCTGGCGAATGACCGCCCGCGTCCAGTTCCAGTTCGGCAGTTGTTCGGGGAAAATGCCGGTGTGCTTGAAGGCGTTCGGGCGGATGTGAAAGGCGAGTTCGGCCAGTTGGATGTTCCAGGTTTCCGGCACTGGTCGGGAAAATTTCCAGCGGCCGTCGCGGCCTTCGCGAACGAAGGTGGCGTGAGCGGTTTGCCAGACGGTCGCGTCGCTCCTGGGCCAAAGTGCCTGCGGATCTGGACGGCGAAGCCGCACGCTGCCGTAACGCTCGAGTTTCTCCCCATCACCGCTGTCGAGTAGTTCGTAGTCGGCAGAGGGTTCGGCGATGAGAAGGATCGGCTCGATTTGGAGACTCCGGCCAGGAGCCCTCGCCGACGGCGTGGGAGTGGCCTGGGGGCCGGAGGTTTTTGCGGAATCGAGCATCCTGGGCGGCTACAAAATCGGTGTCGAAAAATTACGCGCCGATTCCCTGCTTGAATCGGAAAAGGTCGTTGCGATCGTAGCGGCGTTTTACGGACACGAGGCGGTCGTAGTTCCGGCCGTAATAGGCGAACCGCCACGTCTTGAGCGTGGGGTCGATGAAGTTTTGATACGCGTAGGGCGAGACGTGCGGGCGGATTTCGCCGGAGAGCGTTTGCAACCAGTCGAGATTGGCCTCGGCCACGTGTGGCGCGTCCTCGCCGGTCCAGCCGGTGTCGAGTTCCATCAACAGGATCGCGTCGCGATGGACGAAGGCGGTCGCGTCGGGAGCCACTTGATTGATCCGGCCGCCCCAGCCGAAAAAAGTCACGCCGCCGCCGAGCCGGTTCGAACTGCCGGGCCGGCGCTGCACGCCCTGCACGAGCGTCTGGATGCCCGCGGAAGTCAGCGGATCGCGAATGTAGTGCGACTTCACGGCGAAGCGATTGATCGGTGCGGTCTTGTAGAAAAATCTCTGCGCCTGCCAGTAGTCGGCGTTGGAGATATAGACCTGCGTGGTGCGGCCGGCCTTGATGAGCGGGTCAAGGATTTCGCGCAACTTTGCGCTCGAGCCGAAATATTGTCCGAGCATGGAAATCTCGGCGTTCGCGCGCGTGTCAACGCGGGTTTTTCCGGTCGCGCCCATGCCCAGGCGCATGGAGAATTCCGCCGGCGCGTCGGCGATGAGTTTTTGCATCGCTTCGAGGATGGCGGGCGCGTCGCGGAAATCCCAGGCGACCTTGTAGATCGCGACATTTCCGACCGGAGCGAGCTGGAATCGGAAGCGCGTGTTGATGCCAAAGTTTCCACCGCCACCGCCGCGAAGCGCCCAGAAGAGGTCGGCATTTTCCTTTTCGCTGCAATGAAGAACGTCGCCGTCCGCCGTCACGACGTCCGTGGAAAGCAGACGATCCGCGGTCAGTCCGAGGTGGCGCGAACTGAATCCGAATCCGCCGCCCAGCGTGAGTCCGCTCACGGCGACGGTCGGGCAGCGGCCCGCGGGAATCGTGAATCCGCCGCCGGAGAACGATCGAACAATATCCTCGTTGCGCGCGCCGGCCTGCAGCGTGGCGGTGGCGGCGCCGGCGTTCAAATCAATCGCGCGCATTCGACGGAAATCGACGATCAGCCCCGTGCTCGTGGAGTATCCGGCATAGCTATGGCCGCCGGCGCGGGCGGTGATGGGAATCCCCTGGTCACGCGCAAAGCGGACGCATTCCCGGACGTCGCGCAGCGATCGCACGATGGCGATGGCGGCCGGGCGGATCGAAAGGTATCGCTTGTTGAAAGGCGGATAGATTTCGCCGTAACGGGAGTTTCCGGGGCGGAGCAGATTGCCGCGCAGTGTTTCGGCGAAACGCCGCCACATGAGGTCGGAAGGGCCGGAGGCTGCGAATGCCTCGGCGAGGGGGCCCAATGCGGTGAGGGCCGCCGCGCTGGCAGCTTGTCGAAGAAATCGACGGCGGGTGAGCGATTCCATGGGGCTTTGCGGATTCTACGGCTGCCGGGGCTCACCGACAAGTAACGACCGCAGGCGATAAAGTGGGCGCTTTCATCGAAAGCGCCCTGCCAACTGATGGTAGGGACGGCTCGATGAGCCGTCCCATTTCCGAAGTATTCTTGTCCTCGACGAATTCAATTTTCGGCATCGCGGGTGCATTTTGAGCACGAGCGCCCTATTTCGTCACGGGCACAAGAATCGAAGCGCGCGCACCCATCCGTGGAGCGGACTTTTGTCAGTGCGATTTTTTGAGCCAGTCCGCGAAATGCGTGGGGCCGAGGATCGGATTGCCGGTCGGCGTGAGGCTCTGGTCGTTCAACGCGATGCCGAAATAGAGGGCCTTGTCGTCGGTGACGACCGTCCGCGGATCGCCGGTGGCGGCGAGGAATTGGCGGACGAGTTCGTCCTGGCGGATCGGCTCGGGGCCGGCCACTTCGACCATGCCATTCAACGGCTCCGCGACGGCCACATCGGCCACGGCGGCGGCGACATCGTCCGACACGATCGGCTGCATCATTGCCGACGGAAGCCGGACCGTTTGTCCCTCGGTGGCCGCCTGGGCGATGCCGCCGACGAACTCGAAGAACTGCGTGGCGCGGACGATCGTGTAGGGAACCGGCGACGCCGTGATCAGGTTTTCCTGCGCGATCTTCCCGCGGAAGTAACCGCTGGCGAGCAGGCGCTCGGTGCCGACGACCGACAGGGCCACGTGATGTCCGACGCCCGCGGCGGCTTCCGCGGCGAGGAGATTGCGCCCCGACGTTTCGAAGAATTCCAGCACGGCCTTGTCCTCCCACGATGGCGCGTTTGCGACATCCACGACGACCTGTGCGCCGGCCAGCGCTTCCGCCAGGCCCTCGCCGGTGATGGTATTGACGCCCGTGGAGGGCGATGCTGCCACGACCTCGTGGCCCTGCTGGCGGAGGTTGTTGACGACCTTTGCTCCGATGAGTCCGCTGCCGCCGATGACGACGATGCGTTTGCTGCTTGAAGAATTAGTTTTCATAACGGCAGCATTATTGGGCGATGGCCATTGCCCGTGTAGCCGTTGGTTTCGCATAACAACTATTCACAAAATGGATGAGCGCGTTCGATGATCTCGCCCTGCTTCGCGCGTTCGTGAGCATTGTCGAATGCGGCAGTATTTCCGCGGGGGCACGACGGTTGAAGGTCTCGCAGCCGACGCTGAGCCGCCAGTTGCGCGAGCTCGAGGATCAATGCGGGACGGTGCTGCTGCGCCGCGACACCCACCGGATGTCGGTGACCGAAGCGGGGAATCGGTTCCTGGCGGACGCCCAGGCGATGTTGTCCCACGCCGAGGAAGCCGACCAGCGCATGCGGGCGGATTTCATGACGCACAGCGGCCATCTGCGGTTGTTTGCGACCGTGGATTGCGGGCAATCAATCGTGACGCGCCTGGTGAGCCGTTTCCTGCAGGACCATCCGAAGGTGACCATCTCGCTCGCTCTCACGAATCGTCCGCTGCACATGATCCAGGAGGGCTGCGATGTCGGAATTCTGCCCGGAAAAATCACCGACGAAAACGTGATTGCCCGGCCCGCCGGCATGATCACGCTTCATCTCGCGGCGGCGCCTTCACTGGTCGCCAGCCGCCCGAAGGTGAAGAAGCTTGCCGATTTGAAATCGTGGCCGTGGATCGCGATCGCCGGGTCTCAATTCTGGAGTGCGAAGGAGATCCGGCTCCTTGCCCGCGATGGAGCGGAACAGACGCTGCGCATTTCGCCGGTGTTGATTTCCGAAGGGGTGACCAGCGTTCGCGAGGCGGCGCGAGCGGGGCTCGGAGTCGCGGTGCTGCCGGATTGGTTGATCGAGGAGGATCTGCTTTCCGGGCGCCTGGTGCGCGTGCTTCCGAAATGGAGTGCCACGGACCTGCCGATCCACGTCGTTTACATGGGGCAACGTCTGCTGCCCGCGCGCGTGAGCGCCTTCATTGATTTCGCCGTCCGCTACATGACGAAAGAATTGGAGCGGTTCCCATCGGACCTGCGCCCGTGAGGCAATGCCGGAGGCCGATACCCGGTCTCGCGAGCGACTGCGTCCCGGATCGTTACGGTTGCTGGTTGAGATTCAGGACGGTCGCGGTCTCGGCGCGGACTTTTTTGCAAAGGTCGGCGTTCTCGATGAGGGATTGGCCGTAGGACGGGATGATCTCCTTCAGCCGGGATTCCCATCCGCCGTTTTTCAACCGGTCGCCAAAGCAGGTTTCGAGGACCTTCACCATGATCCACACGGCCGTGGAGGCGCCGGGCGATGCGCCGAGCATGGCGATGATCGAGTGGTCGCTCGCGCCGACCAGCTCCGTGCCGAACTGCAGGATGCCGCCGTGCACCGGATCCTTCTTGATGATCTGCACGCGCTGGCCCGCCACTTCGATCCGCCAATCCTTCTCGTCCACCTTGGGAAAGAATTCGCGGAGCAGGGCGAACCGTTCCTCATCGGACTCGAGCACCTGGCCGATGAGATATTCCGTGAGCGCCATGTTGTCGCGGCCCACGGCCAGCATGGGCAGGAGGTTTTCCGGATCAATGGAGCCGAAGAGGTCGAGGTAGGAACCGTGCTTGAGAAACTTCGACGAGAAGCCCGCATACGGACCGAAGAGCAGGGCGGTCCCGCCTTCGATATTGCGCCTGTCGAGATGAGGCACGGACATCGGTGGGGAGCCGACGGAAGCCTTGCCATAGACCTTGGCGTTGTGCCGCGCGGCGAGCGCTTCGTCGTCGCAGCGCAGCCAGATTCCGCTCACTGGGAATGCGGCGTAGCCCTTCCCCTCGGGAATGCCTGATTTCTGCAGGAGGTGCAGCGATCCGCCGCCCGCGCCGAGGAAAACGAACTTCGCAATTACGTGCTTGTGTGCGCCGTTTTTTTCGTCGCGAATTTTCAGATTCCAATTGGCGCCGTCGCGTTTCACGTCCTGCACGCGGCTGAGGTAGTGGATCGCGAAGCCGGGCTGGCCCTTGAGGGAGTTCAGGAGAAGGGTCGTCAGCGCGCCGTAGTCCACATCGTTGCCGGTCACCATTCTCGTCGCGGCCACGACTTCATCCGGATCGCGGCCTTCCATCACGAGCGGAATCCACTCCGCGATCTGCGCCTTGTCATCGGAATATTCCATGCCGTGATAGCAGTGGTGCGCGGTGAGTGCCTCGAAGCGTTTTTTGAGGAACGCGACATTGTCCGCGCCGCGCACGAAGCTCATGTGCGGCACCGGATGGATGAAGGCTTGCGGATCCTTGATCGTGCCCTTCTTCGTCAACCAGGCCCAGAGCTGACGGGACAGGTCGAACTCGGTGTTCACCTCCAGCGCCTTCGAGATGTCCACGCTGCCGTCCGGCTTTTGCGGCGTGTAGTTCAACTCGCAGAGCGCGGCGTGGCCGGTGCCGGCGTTGTTCCAGGCGTTCGAGCTTTCCTGCGCCTCGGTGGCCAGCACCTCGTGGATTTCGATTTTCAGGCCGGGATCGAGTTCCTTGAGAAGAACGGCGAGCGTGGCGCTCATGATGCCTGCGCCGACAAGGACGACGTCGGCCGGTTCGGCGGATGCGTGGGGAGTGGTCATGGGAGGGACGGCCTCTTCGGCGGAGCCTGCGTCCCGGGCTACTCCTTCGGCAGCAAAAGCGCAGCGAGCTGTTTTTGCTGGTCGTCGGTGAGAATTTTCCCGGTCTGGCCCAATGCGTCCTGCCGGATTTTTAGGATCTGCGCCGTCTTCTGATCCTTCGAGAGCGAGTCGTCGTCCTTCACCTTTTCGCCCTGCTCCTGCATCGCTTGCAGAATTTTCCGCAGCGAAAGTTTCTCGCCCAGCGACAGGCCCATCCCGCCGATCACGGATTCAAGTTCCGCCTTGGTGGGAGCGGGCAGTCCGCCGGACGATTGTGCGAACGACGGGACGGAAGCGGCCAGCGCGACCACGAAACAAACGATGACGAAAAGGGGAGTCTTCACGAGGTCCGAATACGCTCCTCCCATTTTAAGTCAATTCGGAATGGCTGATGAGCTGGCGGGAACCGCCTTGTGCTTTCGTTCCTGCAGGCGCTGGAGGACGACGTAGAACGACGGGACGAACACGACCGCGAGGCACGTGGACGCGATCATGCCGCTTGCGACGGCGACGCCGAGGCATTTGCGGGCCGTGGCTCCGGCGCCGGTGGCGAGGATGAGCGGGACGACGCCGAGGATGAACGTGAGCGACGTCATGATGATCGGGCGGAATCGTGCGCGCGCGGCGGCGACGGCGGAGTCCATGATGCCCTCGCCGGCGGCGTGATGTTCGCGCGCCATTTCGACGACGAGGATGGCGTTCTTCGCGGAGAGTGCGATGAGCAGCACGAGACCGATCTGCACGTAGATGTTGTTTGGCAGGCCGATGGCCTTCATCGCGAGCACGGTGCCGAGCACGGCGAGCGGCACGGCGAAGAGGACGGCGAGCGGGGTGATCCAGTTTTCGTATTGGCCGGCGAGGACGAAGTAGACGAGTGCGAGCGAGAGGGCGAAGACGAGGATCGTCGCGGAGCCGGCGAGTTTTTCCTGATACGACATCGCGGTCCATTGATAGTGCATGCCGGCGGGGAGAAGCTTTTCGGCGATGCCCTGCAAAAGCTCCATGGCCTGGCCGGAGCTGAAGTTCTGGTTCGAGCCGCCGACGATGGCGGCGGAGGGGTAGACGTTGTAGAGCGAGACGATGGCGGGGCCGCGCGTGTCATCAATCGCGGCGAGCGAGCCGAGCGGGACCATGTCGCCGTTTTCGTTGCGGACGGTGTAGAGCTTGATGGCATCGGCCTTGCCGCGGTAGGGCAGGTCGGCTTGCGCGAAGACGTTGAAGTTGTGGCCGAATTTCACGAACTGATTCACGTAGCTAGAGCCGACGTAGGTTTCGAGCGCGTCGAAGATGTTCGCGGCTTTCACATTGTAGGTGCGCGCCTGGTCGCGGTTCACGTCGAACGAAAGCTGCGGCACGTCGGCGCGGAAGGGCGTGAGCGCCATGCGGACGCCGGGATTCTTGCGCGCCTCGGCGGCGACAGCATAGGCGGCGTCCTGGAGTTTTTTGTAGTTGAAGGTGCCGTCGGTCAAATTGATTTGCATCTGGAATCCGCCGGACAATCCGAGGCCGGTGATCGGCGGCGGGACGAGCACGAGGCTGTTCGCGTCCTGCACGGTGCGCGCGGCTTTGTTGACGGCGTCATACATGGGCAGAAGGCCTTCCTTCCGTCCGCGCACGCTCCACGGTTCGAGCATCACGTAGACGATGCCGGCGTTGGCGAGCGCGGCGTTGCTGTCAATCGGCGAGATGCCGCCAATCGAGATCGTGTGTGCGACGCCGGGGACTTTTTCGATCTCGCGGGCGAGTTCGCCCATGGCTTCCTGCGTGCGGCCGAGCGAGGCGGCGTCGGGGAGTTGCACGACGACCATGAGGTAGCCCTGGTCCTCGGTCGGGATGAAGGCTGTGGGCGTGCGTGCGAGGCCCCAGATCGAGGCGACGACGAGCACGGCGGCGGCGAGCGTCATCAATCCGCTGTGGTGCACCATGCGGCCGATGAGGCGCGCGTAGGCGTTTTCCAACGGCTGGTAGATCGCGTCGAACGCGCGGCAGAAGATGTTCTTTTTTTTCGTAGGATCAATGGCCTTGAGCCAGAGCGCGCATTGCGTGGGCTTGAGGGTCATCGCGTTGATGCCGCTGAGGACGGCAGTGACCGCGATGACGAGCGCAAATTGACGATACATCTGGCCGGTGATGCCGGGCAGGAATGCGGCGGGGAGGAAGACCGAGATGAGCACGAGCGTGACGCCGACGATGGGGCCGAAGAGCTCGTTCATCGCGGCGATGGCAGCGTCCTTTGGGGATTTCCCACGCTCGATGTGCTTCGAGACGCCCTCGACGATCACGATGGCGTCGTCCACCACGATGCCGATGGCGAGAACGATGGCGAAGAGCGTGAGCGTGTTGATCGTGAAGCCGAGCGCGGCCATGCCGGCGAATGCGCCGATGATCGTGACGGGCACGGTGGTGGCGGGCACAAGCGTCGCGCGCCAGTTTTGCAGGAAGACCATGATGACGAGCAGGACGAGGAAGCCGGCCTCGAAGAGCGTCTTGTAAACTTCGCTGACGGACTCGCTGACGAAGATCGTCGTGTCGAAGGGAATCTCGTAGGTGAGGCCGGGTGGGAAGTTTTTTGCGAGCTCGGCCATCTTCGCGCGCACGCGTTTCGCGGTGTCGAGTGAGTTCGATCCGGGAAGCTGGTAGATCGCGACGCCGCCGGCGGAGTGACCGTCGTATTTGAAAAACTGTCCGTATTGCTGCGAGCCGAGTTCGACGCGCGCGACGTCGCGCAGGCGCGTGATGCGGCCGCCGTTTTGCGTGTCGGATTTCACGACGATGTCCTCGAATTCCTCCGGCGTGTCGAGGGCGCCATTGACGTTGACCGTGAGCGCGTAGGCCTGGCTGGACGGTGCGGGCGCGCCGCCGATTTTTCCCGCGGTGACGTCGGTGTTCTGCGCCTGGATCGCTTCGATGACGTCGTTCGGCACGAGCGAGCGAGCCTGGAGCTGCGCGGGATCGAGCCAGATGCGCATGCTGTATTGGCCGACACCAAAGACGGTGACGCCGCCGACGCCCTCGACGCGCGTGAGTTCGTTCTCGAGATTGATCGTCGCGTAGTTGTTGAGGAAGAGGGCGTCGAATTTTCCCGTCGGCGAGGTGAGCGTGACGATTTGCAGGATGGCGGTGGATTTCGTCTGCGTGACGACGCCCTGCGCCTGGACGGACTGCGGGAGCTGCGCCGTGGCTTGTGACACGCGATTCTGCACGAGGATCTGGTCCTCGTTCGGATCGGTGCCGATGTCGAAGGTGACGATGAGCGTGTAGTTGCCCGTGTTCGTCGAGGACGACTGCATGTAGAGCATGCCCTTCACGCCGTTGACGGCTTGCTCGATGGGCAGCGCGACTTTTTCCACCATCGTGCGCGCGCTCGCGCCGGGGTAGGAGGCCGTGACCTGGATCGTGGGCGGCGTGATCGAGGGATATTGCGAGACGGGCAGCGTGCCGATGGCCACGGCGCCGAGGAGCATCATCACGAGCGCGATGACGTTCGAGAGGACGGGACGCTCGATAAAGAATTTCGAGAGCATGGCGCTAGGCGGCCGGCGCTGGCGGCGGGCCCTTGCGTTCGTGCAGGCGCTGGAGGATCACGAAAAATGACGGGACGAACACGACGGCCAGGCACGTCGAAGCAAGCATGCCGCTGGCGACGGCGATGCCGAGCGATTGGCGTGATGCAGCGCCCGCGCCGGTGGCGAGGATGAGCGGAACGACGCCGAGGATGAACGTGAACGACGTCATGAGAATCGGGCGGAAGCGCAGGCGCGCGGCCTCCACGGCGGCGGCGAGTATGGTCATGCCCGCCTCGCGCCGCTGGCGTCCCATTTCGACAATGAGGATGGCGTTCTTCGCGGAGAGCGCGATGAGCAGGACGAGGCCGATCTGGACGTAGAGATTGTTCGGCAGGCCGGTGAGACGGAGCGCGGCGATCGTGCCGAGCAGCGCGAGCGGGATCGCGAAGATGACGGCGAGCGGGAGGATCCAGCTTTCGTATTGGCCGGCGAGGACGAAATAGACGAGCACCATGGCCAGCGCGAAGACGAGGACCGTGGCCGCGCCGGTGAGTTTTTCCTGATACGAGAGCGCGGTCCATTGGTATTTCATGCCCTGCGGAAGGCTGCGCGCGGCGATGCGCTCCATCGCGTTCAACGCCTGTCCCGAGCTGTAGCC
>JBOHXO010000556.1:0-2775 GCA_050737475.1 Chthoniobacterales bacterium | reverse complement strand
GTGTCGTTGAGCGTGCGCACGTCCTGCGGGTCGGCGTTCAAGTGCAGGGCGTAGGTCGCGGGAAGAATGCCGATCAGAATGAGCATGATGAGGCCCATGCCTTTCTGGCCGTCGTTCGAACCGTGCGCGTAGCTGACGCCGGTGCAGGTGCCGATGAGGGTCAGGCGAATCCACCACGGCGGCGGCTTGTGGCCTTCGGGATCCTTGTAGAGCGCGGGATTTTTGATGAGCGCCTTGCAGAGCAGGAGCAGAAGCGCGGCCGCGACAAACCCGATGACCGGCGAGACGAGCAGTGTCATGCCGACTTCACCGGCCTTCGTCCAATTGACGCCGTCGCCGAAGTGACTGCCGGGGGTGAGCAGGGAATTGGCGAGGCCGACGCCCATGATGGCGCCGATGAGCGTGTGCGAACTCGATGCGGGCAGGCCGAAATACCATGTGCCGAGATTCCACGCGATCGCCGAGACGAGCAGCGCGAAGACCATTGCGAAGCCCGCGGACGAGCCGACATTCAACACCAGCTCGACCGGCAGCAGCGCGACGATGCTGAACGCCACGAGGCCGGAGGAAAGAAGGACGCCGATGAGATTCCAAATGCCGGACCAGATGACCGCGATCCATGCGGGCAGGGAATGTGTGTAGATGACGGTGGCGACTGCGTTTGCGGTGTCGTGAAAGCCGTTGACGAACTCGAAGCCGAGCGCGAGCCCGAGCGCGACGACGAGGAAAAAGTAGGTCCAGAATGTGGCGTCAACGGTCGCGAAGAGCATGGGCGGGCGGATTTCGCATCCGCATTTAGCCGGGAAAATGCGCGGTGGGAAGGCTGGGAATCAGCCCCTGTGTGACAAAACGTGACGTGTTCCCTTAAGCACGGACGCGAATTGACAGGGAGCCGGCCTGGAAATATCTGTCGAGTCATGAAGAAACTCCCCCACCTTCTCCTCGTGTTCCTTGCTTCCATCGCCTATCAGGCCCTCGCCGAGAGCCCTGCCCCCGCACCTATGACGCCGGTGCAGTTTGCCGACAAGGTCGCCCAGGTCGATCTCCTCGAAATCGCTCTGGGCAAGGTGGCGCAGTCGAATTCGACCAACGAGGACGTCAAAAAATTCGGCGCGTTCATGGTGAAGAGCCACACCCAGATCAACGCGATGCTCACCAAGCGCGCGGCCGCGCAAAAAATCACGATACCCGCGGATCTCGACGCCGACAGCAAGGCGACGCTGGAAAAACTCTCCGCGCTGAAAGGTGTCGAGTTCGACAAAGCCTACATTCCCGCGATGGTCCAGGGGCACACCGAGGTCCTCGCGATGCTCAAGGAATATGCCGCGACGACCGCCGACGCGTCGTTCAAGAAATTCGCCGGGAGGATTACGCCGATCATCGCGGAGCATCTCGAGCACGCGAAAATGGTGCAGGCCGAGCTGCAAAAGACCGGCGAGTTGTAGGCTGCGATTCCTTCTCCTGATTCGCTCGGGAAGGGCGAGGCCCCCTTACGTCTGCGTCGCGACGATTTCGCGGAGGACGAAGGGCAGGATGCCGCCGTGGCGGTAGTAGTCCACCTCGATGGGCGTATCAATGCGCAGGATCACGGTCTGGTCCACGGTCGTGCCGTCGGCTTTCGTGATGCGCAGCGTCGCGTTCTGACGCGGCTTGATGTCGTCGGACAGACCAACGACGGCGAATGTTTCCGTGCCGTCGAGGCCGAGCGTTTGCGCGCTCACGCCTTCCGGGAATTGCAGCGGGAGCACACCCATGCCGCAGAGATTGCTGCGGTGGATGCGCTCGAAGCTTTGCGCGACCACGGCCTTCACGCCGAGCAGGCAGGTGCCTTTCGCGGCCCAGTCGCGGCTCGAGCCGGTGCCGTATTCCTGGCCGGCGAGAATGATGAGCGGCGTGCCTTCCTTTTTGTAGGCCATGCACGCGTCGTAGATGAACGTCGGCTTGCCGCCGGTCGTGGTGGTCATTTCCTTGTCCGGTTTCGGCACGTCGGCGCCGCCGAAATAAATCGTGTAGCCGCCTTCGATGCCGGGGAGCATGAGGTTCTTGATGCGGACGTTTGCGAACGTTCCGCGCGTCATCACGCGGTCGTTGCCGCGGCGCGAGCCGTAGCTATTGAAGTCGTCGGGCGCGACGCCGCTGTCCTGCAGGAATTTTCCGGCCGGGCTCGTTTTCTTGATCGCGCCGGCGGGGCTGATGTGGTCGGTCGTCACGCTGTCGCCAAAGATTCCGAGCGGCCGCGCGCCGGTGATGTCGGCGATGGTGCCGGCCTCCATGCCGAACGTCGTGAAGAACGGCGGTTCCTGAATGTAGGTGCTGTCCGCGTCCCATGCATAGACCGCGCCGGTGGAGGAGGGGATTTCGTTCCACTTCGGATTCTGCTCGGCGAAGTCGGTGTAGAGCTTGCGGAAAACCTCGGGCTTGAGCGCGCTGCTCATCGCGTCGCGGATCTCGGCGAGACTCGGCCAGATGTCCTTCAAATACACGTCCGTGCCGGCGGTGTCCTTGCCGAGCGGTTCGGTGCTGAGATCAATGTCCACGGTGCCGGCGAGCGCGAAGGCCACGACGAGCGGCGGCGACATGAGGAAATTTGCGCGGATGTTCTGGTGCACGCGCGCTTCGAAATTGCGGTTGCCCGAGAGCACCGATGCGGCGACGAGATCGTTCTTCGTGATCGCCTCCTCGAGCGCGGGATGGAGCGGGCCGGAATTGCCGATGCAGGTCGTGCAGCCGTAGCCCACCGTTTGGAATCCGAGTTTGTCGAAGTAAGGCTGGAGC
>JBOHXO010000555.1:0-2300 GCA_050737475.1 Chthoniobacterales bacterium | reverse complement strand
GCTATGGATCGCGCAGGGACTGGGATTGCCGGGGCTGCTGTCGTATTATGCGGCACCGCTGTTGTATTTTTGCGGAACGGCACTGTTCGTTTTCTGGATCGCAAGGACGTGCGATTGCGACCGATGGATCGCGCTTGCGGCGGTGGCGATCTACGCGTTGCACCCGTATCAGGACACGGTTTTCAGCCGTCCGATGCCGGATTTGTCCGAAGGGTTCTGGGCCGCGGGGGCTCTATTTTGCTGGATGCGCGGGAAGGGAAGATTTTCGGTGCTGGCTGTCGGCGGGCTTTGTCTCGCGCTGGCGGCGAGCAATCGAATCACGGGCTTGTTTGCAGCGTTTGCACTGGGCATTGCGGCGCTCGTTTGCGAGCCGCGGCGTTGGAAGGAACTTGCCGCGCTGGCGGGAATGACGCTCGCGTTCCTGATGATCGAGTGGACGTTCTGGGCGTGCATGACGGGCGATTTTCTCGCGGTGCTGCACGCGAATCTCGGCGGGCGAGGACGCGCGGGGACAGGGCAGATGCCCGCATGGGAACTGCCCTTCCGATTCTTTCAATATCTTTGGGCGAACGCCTGGGAGTCGGTGCTGAGCGGACTGCTTCTGCTTGGCGTGGCCGCCGCATGGCGTGACGTGCGAGCTCGGACGGTGCTGGCGATGGCGCTCGTGTGGTGGCTGGCGATCAGTTGCGCGGTGCAGGGGCTTGATCCGGTGCGACCGATGTTGCGCACGAGCGGCCGCTTCCTGGCGGGGCTGTCGCCGCTGCTGGCTGTGGCGGGGGCTTGCGGATTGGCGTGGCTTGCGAGTTTGCTCCCGGCGATGCGCCGGGGTGTGGCGCTCGCGTTGCTGTTCGCAATTGTGGTGGCGGGAATGTTGCTCAGCGCGAGGACGACGCGGCGTGAAACGTTTCCGGAGGAAGTTGCGCAGGTCGTGGCAGCGACGCCCGCGGGACGGCGTGTGCTGGCCGATCCTGCGATGCAACGGCTTGCGATATTGTGCAACGAAAGCGCCGCGCGAAAACTCAATTGGGACGTGCGCAGGCAAATGGTCGTGAGCACGCCGGAGCTCGAAGCGGCCGCAGTGGCGACCGACGAGATATGGTTCTTTCGCTCGAAGGTCTGGAATTGGGTGCTGAGCGATTTGCGCGCAGGAAAACTGCGAGCGATTCCCAAGCTCGCGCCGTGGCTCAATCCGCCTTTCGATGCATTCTGGCCACGGCGGGTGATCGCGCGCGGGCAGTTGCCGGAGTTCAATTTTCTATCCCGCAGTCACGCGGCAAGACCACAGGCTGCGATCCCGCAGGCGAATGCCGTGGACCTCGAGAAGAGCTTGTTCCCGAAGGGCCGCTGGTCCGCGCCCGTGGAAAAGCTCGCGCGGGGCATGGAGGGCGTGGTGTATGCGGCTCAACTCGAGAGCCGCTCGTCGGACCTGGAACCGTTCATGGCGTGGATCGAGTTTTTGCGCGGAGGAAAATTGATCGGCCGCGTGGAGTTCGAGCCGCCGGGTTTCCCGGAGCTGACGAAGAACACGTGGTTCTTCGAGTTTCCCGCGGGGTGTGATGCATGCAGGTTTCGCATTCAGATTCGCGATGCCGTGCACATCGAGTCGGTGTGGACTGCGTTCGGGCTGCCCGCTCAGGAGTAGTTGAAGAGATTCGCGAGTGTGTAGCTGCCGGCGGTGGCGCGGTTGAGTGCGTTGAGGATTTTACGCTGCACGTTTGGCGTGAGGCGGCGGCCCTTGCAGGCGCGCACGACCATCTTGTGCGTGATCTGCTCGGTCGAGGCAGCAACGAGGTCGTGCGATTTCAAGCCGAGGCTGGAGAGCAATGTGGCGACGGGTTGTTCGCCGAGGTCGCGTTCGATGGGGTCAGGCATGACGTTTTTTTCCAAATGTGCGGCGGATCCATTTTCGCGCCGGTGTTTCGAGATATTTGAATCCAAGCCATGCGCCGAGGAAGGTGCCAAGGAGCGTGAGCAGCAGGAAGGTGAGCTTGTGCGAGAGCGGGGCGTCGAGGTTGTAGGTTTGCGCCTCCAGATTCCAGACGCCGGTGAGCGTGCGCATCAATTTGATGACCGGGAAGTGGAGCAGATAGAGGCCATAGCTGAGGTCGCCGAGAATGAGCGCGATTTTTGCGACCGCGGGATTCTGGAAAAATTCGGTGGAGATGGAAATGCAGCAGAGCATGGGCAGCGCGAAAAGCGGGAGGAATGCGCGCGGGAGGAAATTGAGCGCGGAGAGCGTGAAGAGTGCGACTCCGATCCAGAATGCAAGGTGCGGAATTTTCACCGGCTTGAGCGGATAC
>JBOHXO010000554.1:0-8529 GCA_050737475.1 Chthoniobacterales bacterium | reverse complement strand
TCCGTGGACTCCATGCAGCCGCTCGATATCGGACCGAACTCGGTAAAGGCCGGCAGCCCGAAATCCGACAAAGCTCTCACTCAGGCTCCGCCCAATACCGCCGGAGCGAACGGCGCGCAGGTGATCTGGAATGCCGACTCGAACACACTTTACGTCGTCGCCACGCGCCAGCAGCACGAGTGGGTCGAGGGCTACCTCTCCTCGGTGGACCGTCCGCAAAACCTCATCGCGATCGAGGTGAAATTTTTCGAAAGCAAGAAGGACCCGCGCAAGCAGCTCGGCGTGGACTGGGCCGGCACGCTGCAAAATGGTTTCACGCTCGCCGCAAGGAACATCACCGCCGCGCCAAACGGCACGCTCACACTCGACCAGCAAGCCGAACATTTGACCCAATCCGGCACACTCCCCGCCAATGACGCGAGCGGCCCTTACAACTACAACACGGGCAACAAGACGACGACGGCCACCTTCGGCGCCCCCTACTCCGCCGTGCTCAGCGCGAGCGACGTGGCCATGACCATACGCGCGTTCCTCGAGGATCGCGACACCACCACCGTCTCGTATCCCCGCGTGCTCACGTTGAACAACCGCGAGGTCGTCATCCGCAGCGTGATCAACCAGCCCGTGCTCGCGTCGAGTTCCTCGGTCACGCCCGGCGTCGGCGGCACCACCACAGCGAGCGTCTCGTATCTGCCCATTGGCACGATCATCAACGTGCTGCCCCGGGTGCTCGACGACAGCTCCGTCGTGCTCGACGTCTCGGTCACCGTCTCGAGCATCATCGGCGAGGAACCGATCGCCGGAAATTCCTACCCCATCGCCAGTTCACGCGTTTACACCGCCGAGCTGCACGTCACCTCGGGCTTCACGCTGGCCATCGGCGGACTCGAGGAAGCCACGGACGAACGCCTCCGCAATGGCATCCCGTTCCTCAAGGACATTCCCCTGCTCGGCGAGGCGTTCAAAAGCAACGACCACCGCCGCTCGCGCAAAAATCTCATGATCTTCATCACGCCCACGATGCTCGGGCCGCGCACGCCCACCGGCATCGCCGAGAAGCCCGAGAGCGTCATCCCCATTGCCCCCGACGAGCCGACGCCTCCCGCGTTCACCACCGATGGCATGCTCGTAGGCGGAAGCGCCGCGCTGCCGAACGCCGTGGACTGGATTGTCCGCCGCCTCGAATATTACAGGCAGATCGTCCGCGAAAATCGCACCGACCGCAAAACGCTCGACGAAATCGCCGGCATCATCAGCGTCTGCGGCCTGCTGCAGGAGCAGATCGGCCTGCTCAAGGAAGCGCGCCCGGGCAGCGCCGGGCATTACGACGAACAACTCGCACGGGTGGATATCACGCTCGCCGGCCTCCAGGAACTCGAGATCAAGGCAAAGAAGGACATCCTGAGGTTCTGAGGGTTACGTGGATTCGTCCGCACAGAGTGCAATCGTTGTTGCAAATCGTATTCCCACGGGCATCTTCACGCGAGCCGCATAGGAAGAATGCCTCACTCTCAAACCCTTATTAAGGAAAAGACGCGGCTGGCCGAACACGGTCGCGTGCAGATCAGTCTCGTGGGGCTGATCGTGCTCTGCATCACGCTCGTCTTCACCACCGGATTGATCACAGGCTTCGTGCGCTTCACCCACGAGTCGCCGCAGGCCGCATCCGTCCCCACTCCCGCAGGTTCCACCTCGGACCTCCCGCCTTCGCCAATGCCGCCATGGGGCGAATTGACGACGACTGATGTTTCGCTCGAGCAACCGGAGGAATACGTGGCATTCGCGGCCATGGCGGCACCCGGCACCTCATGGATTTTCGAGGAGACCGATCCCGAAAAAATCCGCGCGCTGCTGCTCGATTGCGGGCTCACTGCCGCTCAGGCCGACGGAGTGTTCGCCGCCGGCAAGCCCACGCCGGATGGCAAGGGCTGGAAATCCACCCCGGGCGACGAACTCGTGCTCTCGCTCACGCCCGAGGCGCGCGCAAAACTCTACGCCGTGCTCGCGCACAATCCGGCAAACACCTCGCTCAAGCAGCCCTATTTCATTCCCGAGGGCACGTTCGATTCGATGTTTGCCGGCAGCGGCGTGGATATCGCTACCACCGATCTCGTGCGCCGACTGCTCTACCCGCAGGGCCGCAGCCAGTGCTTCAGCGACCTCGGCCTCGTGCTGCAGCACATTCCCGACGACAAAGCCAAACTCGACCTCGTGAAGGCGCTCACCCGCGAGACCGCCGTGCTCGTCCGCCTGCGCGTCCGCCCCGATACCGATATTGACAAGCTCCTCGGCTACTGGACCGCGACTGATGGCGCCCGCGCCAAGGACGCCCGCCCGCTCCTCGAGGCCCTCAAACGCCTGCACGACGGCGGCTCCATCGGCGTCGGATTTTTGCTGCCGGCTTTCGCGCGCGAGCGTCTTTACACCACACCGCTGCCCACCAAGCCTGGCGACGTCGTCCAGGATTGCCATTGGAGTGCGTTGAACTTTTTCAACGACACGCCGGACGAGCGCTTTGCGGACCAGGCGTTCGTCGGCCACTACATTGACGAAAATTACTACCAGATCGCTCGTCCCACGATGCTCGGCGACCTTGTGTTTTTTCTGAACGATAAAAACGAGGTCATCCACTCCGCCGTGCACATCGCCGACGATCTCGTCTTCACGAAAAACGGCGAAAACTACGCCCAGCCATGGATTCTCACGCGCATGAAAAATCTCGAGGCCACCTACATGTCCGCGGGGAATTTCAAAACCGTGTTCTACCGGCGCAAGAACCTGTAGCGCCGCATCGCACCACATCGAAGGGCTGGACGGAGCCGCCGTTTGCGTTTCTACTTTCCGTTCGCGTCATAGCGCCCCATCCGGGTTTGCACGCACGGCGCGACGGCCATAAATTGGCCACCGCCTGAGATATCCATGAGTTCCGAGACCGTTACCGAAAAAAAACTTGTCGCCAACGAGGGGATCAAATCCGCCTCACACCATCTTCGCGGTCACATCGCGCAGGACATCGCCGATCCCTCGACCAGCACCATTTCCGAGGAGAGCAACCAGCTCTGCAAATTCCACGGCCTCTACATCCAGGACGACCGCGACCTCCGCAACGAACTCAAAAAGGCCGGCAAGGAAAAAGCGTTCGGCTTCATGTGCCGCGTCCGCCTGCCCGGCGGCGTCGCCACGCCCGAGCAGTGGATTGTCCTCGACAGCCTCGCCAGCGAACTGGCCACTCCCTCGCTGCGCATCACCACGCGCCAGACCTTCCAGTTCCACGGCATCCTCAAGGGCAACGTGAAGCCGCTCATCCAGCGCATGCACGAGGTGCTGCTCGACTCCATCGCGGCCTGCGGCGATGTGAACCGCAACGTCATGGCTCCGCCGAATCCCGAACGCAGTGCCGTGCTCCAGCAGGTTTACGAGCACGCACGCGACTGGAGCGAATACGCCCTGCCGAAAACTCGCGCCTACCACGAAATCTGGCTCGACGAGGAACTCGTCGCCGGCGGCGAACCCGAAGTCGAGCCGATGTATGGAGCGACCTACCTGCCGCGTAAATTCAAGACCGGCTTCGCCATCCCGCCGTCAAACGACGTGGACATCTTCTCGCAGGATCTGGGCTTCATCGCCATCGTCGAGAACGGCGCCCTCGTCGGCTACAACGTCACCGCGGGCGGCGGCCTCGGCATGAATCACGGAAACGTCGAGACCTTCCCGCGCCTCGCCGACGTGCTCGGTTTCATCCCGCCCGACAAGGTCAACGCCATCGGCGACGCCGTGCTCACCACGCAGCGCGACTACGGCGACCGCACAAACCGCCGCCACGCGCGCCTCAAATACACCATCGAGGATCGCGGCGTGGAATGGTTCAAGGCCGAGGTCGAAAAACGCTCCGGCGTCACGTTCGCGCCTGCGCGCGAATTCAATTTCACCACGATCCAGGACCCCACCGGCTGGCACGAATGCGCCGACGGCACGTGGTTCTACGGCCTGCACATTTTGAGCGGACGCATCAAGGACGTCGAAGGCTGGCCGATGAAAACCGCGCTGCGCGAAATTGCCGAAATTCACACCGGCGACTTCCGCCTCACGCCTTCGCAAAATCTGAGCATCTCCGGCGTCACCACCGAGCAGAGGCCCGCGATTGAGGCGATCCTCGCGAAGCACGGCCTCGACAAGGAAAACCAGCGCTCGGGCATGCGATTGAATTCGCTCTCCTGCGTTGCGCTCCCCACCTGCGGCCTCGCCCTTGCCGAGAGCGAGCGTGTGCTTCCCGACATCCTCGAGAAATTCGAAACCGTCCTCGATGAAGCCGGCCTGCGCGACGATGCCATCAGCCTGCGCATCACCGGCTGCCCGAATGGCTGCGGCCGCCCGTCCCTCGCCGAGATCGGATTCGTCGGCCGCGCGCCCGGCAAATATGCGCTCTACCTCGGCGCGAAATACAACGGCACGCGCCTCAATCGCCTCGTCTCGCCAAGCATCACCATCGACGACGCCGTCGCACTGCTCACGCCGATCATCAAGCGCTACGCCATCGAGCGCGAGGAAGGCGAAGGCTTCGGCGACTATTGCGACCGTGTCGTCCTGCCGCCCGACGCGACCACGCACAGCGTCGGCGCACCCGCCGCCGTCTCGTAAATTGGTGGGGCGGGATCGATGATCCCGCCGACTTCAAATCGCCACGAGCACCGTCGTCCCGCCAAACGTCACGCGATCACCCGCGACGAGCTTCCGCCGCTTGCGCGTCTCGACCTCGCCGTTCACGGAAACCATTTCCTGCGAGATCACCATCTTCGCCTCGCCGCCCGTGGCCGCGAGCCCCGCAAACTTCAGCAACTGGCAAAGCTCGATCGGCTCGCTGCGAATCGTGACAACCTGCGCATTTTCCATTCCGCGTAATTAACCGACGACTCGACGCACGTCCACCCGCGCCTATTCTTGCGGAATGCCCCCGGAGCCATCGACCGCCTCGCGCCTCTGCGCCGCATGCGGCATGTGCTGCAATGGCGTGCTCTTCCATGCCGGAGTTTTGCAGGAAGGCGATTCCGAACGCGCCCTCTCCGCTCTCGGGCTCAAGATCAAGCGCCGCGGCAGCCCGCCTCATTTTCTTCAGCCATGCACCGCGCACCGCGACTCGCATTGCACGATCTACGATCAGCGCCCGCAACGCTGCCGGCTTTTCAATTGTCGTCAGCTTCTCCGCGTCGCAACCGGCGACATCACGGAATCCGCCGCCCTCGAAAAAATTCACGAGGCAAAATCCCGCACCGCTCGCGTGGAGAACCTCATAGACCGTCTCGCGGAAACCAACCCGCGCCGCGCCCTCGCCCAGCGGTGCGCAAACGCACTCACCGGCACGGAAGCCAATCCGCTCCACGCCGAGCTGAAGTCCGCCATGAGCGAACTCGAAGCGCTGCTCAAAACTGATTTCCGCGTGGAATGACGTCGTCCCGCCTGAACTTTCGCGTCGAGGCCGAAGCTCCCGGCTCCCGCGCACGAGCCGCGACCTTTCGCACTTTGCACAACGAAGTGCTCACGCCGCTTTTCATGCCCGTCGGCACGCAGGCCACGGTCAAGGCGCAGCTTCCGCAATCGCTCGAGGACTCCGGTTCGCAAATCCTCCTCGCAAATACCTACCACCTGCTCCTGCGCCCCGGCCCCGAAGTCTTCCGTCGCACCGGTGGCATACACGGCTTCATGAGCTGGCCGAAATCCGTCCTCACCGACTCGGGCGGTTTTCAGATTTTTTCGCTGCCGCACGCGCGTTCGATGACCGAGGCCGGCGCTGTTTTCCAAAGCTACATCGATGGCCGCACGTTGCTGCTCAGTCCCGAGGTCAGCATCGAGACGCAGATGGCCATCAACAGCGACATCATGATGGCGCTCGATCAATGCGTTGCCTCCACCGCCGATGAAACGACATCGCGAGCCGCCGTGGAGCTCACGCAACGCTGGGCCGCGCGCAGCCTAGACGCGCGCAAGGACTCGCCGCAATCGATGTTCGCCATCATCCAGGGCGCGCTCTTTCCCGACCTTCGACGCGAAAGCGCGGCGGGCCTTGTTGAAATGCCGTTCGATGGTTACGCGATAGGCGGACTCGCTGTCGGCGAAGGAAAAAGCGAGCGCGAGGACATGTGCGAGCTGAGCGCCGCGCTGCTGCCGCGTGACAAGCCGCGCTACCTCATGGGCGTCGGCACGCCGCTCGACATTCTCGAGGCCGTGCACCGTGGCGTGGATATGTTCGACTGCATCATCCCGACGCAAGTCGCGCAGCGTGGAGGCGCTTTCACCTCGCGCGGATTCCTGCAATTGCGCCGCGGAGTTTATAAATTCTCCGAGGAAAAACTCGACCCCGAGTGCTCGTGTCCAACCTGCGCGCGTTACTCCCGCGCCTACCTGCATCACCTCACGAAGACAAAGGAAACGCTCGGCTGGCAGTTGCTCGGGAAGCACAACATCCACTTCTACCACCAGCTCATGCGCGAGATTCGGCAGAGCATTCTGGAAGGCCGATTTCTCGAGCTCTACCACGCGAAGCGCGCCTTCCTTCACGAGGACGATCTCGACAATCCCGTCAACGATCCCGGCCCGAAGCCGCCAAAACGCCTCGTGCTTGGCGACTACGAAATCCACACGGCGCGCGAGGGTTTCTCCAGCATTCTGCACCGCGCCAGCGGCGAGATCATGCACTCACGCACGCCGCCCATGGAGGAGGCGGAGCGCCTCTACGTCGAGCAATCGCATCTCGCCACCCGCCTGTGGACGTCGGACACCGAGCCAGAGCCGCTCGTGCTTTGGGACGTCGGTCTCGGTGCCGCGGCAAATGCGATGGCCGCGATCCGCTGCTACGAGGCGCAGGTCGATCATTTCCTCACCACGGACGGCTCCGTCCGCCTCCGCCCGCTGCACATTGTCAGTTTTGAAAACGACCTCGACTCGCTCCGGCTTGCGTTCGCGAACAACGAAAAATTCCCTTACTTGCGCCACAGCGGTCCGCACGGAATTTTGAAAAATGGCCATTGGCAATCCCGCTCCCACGCCGGCTTGAGTTGGGAACTCGTGAGCGGCGATTTCGTCGAAACAATGGGATCGGCGCACGGTCCGCCCGAGGTGATTTTCTACGACATGTTCTCGAGCAAGACGACAGACGGTCCATGGACGCTCGAAGCCTTCCGCCGCTTGTTCGCGGCCTGCCGCGGAGGCGCAGCCGAATTGTTCACCTACACGGTGGCCACATCCTCGCGTGTCGCATTGCTTGCCGCGGGCTTTCTGGTCGCGCGCGGAAGAAGCACCGGCCCAAAGCACGAGACCACGATCGCACTCACTCCCGCCGCGTCGGTCGCAGGCCGGGATCTTCTCAATGCGGAGTGGCTGGAAAAATGGGAACGCTCCGGTGCAAAATATCCCGTCGAAATTCCCATCGAGGATCGCCCCGCCTTTGCGAAGCAAATCCGCACGCACGCCCAATTTCACCTGTCCAAACAAACCCCATGAAAACCAAAGTCATCGCCCGCGCAGTCGCCGCGCCGGGCCTCGAAGATTCCCTGCGCGCCTTGCTCCGCGGCATGCTCGCGCCGACGCACGCCGAAGAAGGGTGCGAGTTCTACGAGCTCTACGAATCTCACGAACCGGGACGGTTTTATTTCTACGAACTCTGGACGACGAAGGCCCAACTCGACGCGCATTGCCAGACACCGCATTTCAAGCACCTCGAAGCAAACATCGCAGCGCTCATCGCCGAGCCGCTCGAGATCAATCTCGTTCACGAGGTCGCTTGAAAAGCAAAACGCCCCGGTTCGAAAACCGGGGCGTCCGCTTGAATTCTATCGGGATCGACTAGTAGCGACCACGACCGCCGCCATCGCGACCACCGCCGCGGTTTCCACCGCCGCCGCCGAATTTACGACCGCCGCCGCCTTCTTCGCGGGGACGAGCTTCATTGACTGTGAGGCTGCGTCCGTCAACATCCTTGCCGCTGAACTGCGAGATCGCAGCCTGCGCTTCCGCGTCGGAGGACATGGTGACGAAGCCGAAGCCGCGGGAGTTGCCGCTTTCGCGATCGGTCACGAGTGACGCTTCGCTGACGGTTCCTGCCGCCGCAAAAAGGCTTTTGAGGTCGGATTCTGTGGTATTGAAGGAAAGATTTCCTACGTAGAGCTTGCTGCCCATAATTTTAGTATTGGTTTTGCATGTGGAGTCTTCGCCGCGGATTCCGGTAATCGGATTCGAATCGCCACAGGAAGGCTCATGGCCGAAGCCACTCTGCAAACACTACTAGCTATCTACCTACGCCCAAAGGGGCTCTGAACTTGCGACCCCAGCCAACCATGACTTCGCGATTCCACAATACAAATCGCTTTTCACAGTGAAAGAGGGCAGGGCGGATCAGCCGCGCTTCACGTATTTCTCGACGTGGACAGGAAACCCGCCGAGGTCAATTTTCTGCCGAAACTCCCGGACCAGCGAGCGGTCCCGCGGCTCGATCGGGAGGGGATTCGCGAAGACAAGCCTGCCTCCAGGCTTGAGCAC
>JBOHXO010000553.1:0-1860 GCA_050737475.1 Chthoniobacterales bacterium | reverse complement strand
CGAGGCTGTGTGCACCGGCGACGGGGTGGACGTCTACGACGCGCTCGATCTGCTGCAACTTCTCGTGGACAAATCGCTGCTGAACACGGAGACCGACGCAACCGAAACTCCGCGCTACACGATGATCGAATCCGTCTGGCAATACGCCCGCGAGCGGCTCGAGGCCTCGGGCGAGTTCGACATGTTGCGCGTGCGGCACCTCGATTATTTTCTCGCATATGCCGAGGAGGCGAAACCCGGGCTCGAGGGGCCGGAGACCGCGCGATGGCTCGACCGCATCACCGCGGACCAATTCAATTTCCGGAGCGCCCTCGAATGGTCCGCCAGGTCGCCGGCCACCGTGCAAAAGGGCCTGCGCATCGCCGGCGCACTGACCCGCTACGCGGAAATTCGCGGCAACCTCGAGGAGATGCGCGACCTGACCACCGAGCTCCTCGCCGCCCCCGGCGCGGAGGAGCCGACACTTGCGCGGGCGTATGCGCTGATCGGTGCCGGCCGGGTCGCGTGGTGCCGCGACAGTTCGGAGGATGCGTTGAAATATTATCGGGAAGCCATCCCGCTGCTCGAAAAATTCGACCGCCGTCGCGATGTGATTTTGCAAGGCGCGTTCATGAGTTTTATCGAGCGGAATCTCGGAATTTACGAACACGCCGAGGGACGCTTTCAGCGCTCGCTCGATGCAGGGCGCGAGTTCAACGACGTGGTGCTCACGGCGGTCGGCATGAGCGGGCTCGGCGCGGTGGCGGCGGATCGTGGCGATCTTGTCACGTCGCGGCGGCTGCGCGAGGAGAGCCTCGCGATCTATCGCTCGACCGGCGATCAATGGGTTTCCGGCTACATTCTATGGGGCATTGCACGCTCCTGCACGGCGGAGGGCGATGCGGCCGGCGCGCGGGAGGCGCTCGAGGAATGGACGTCCATCGCGCGCAAGCTGGGCAATCGCTGGATCACGCCCTACCTACTGCTGATTTTTGCGGAGGTCCTGTTGATCGAGGGAGACGCGCCATTGGCGGCCCGGATACTCGGCGCGACCGAGGCGGGATGCGAGGCGCTCGGCATCGTATTTGACAGCGCGGAGCGCGCGGAATGGGATGCCCTTCTCGCCCGGCTCAACGAAAAACTCGATGCGCCAACCCGCCTGCGCGAATGGAACGAAGGCCGCAAGCTCGGCGTCTGGGAAGCCATTGATCTGGCCACCCATGCGAGGCCGGCTGCGGCTGTGGCGGCTTGATTGCATGAGACGATTTTTCACCACACTGCTCCTCGCAATCGTCGCGACCATCGCGCGCGCGGACGATCTCGACACGCTGCTCTCGCAACCGCCCAGCGCTTCGCTCACGCCCGGGGATGCGAAGCATCGCATCGAAATGCTGCGCGCATTCATTGCGGATCACCCGGACCGCGCCGATGAGATCGAGACGTATTTGATTCCCTTCGTGCGCGTGACCCAGCCGCCAGTCGTGGCGCCCACGCCGCCCGCCCCTCCGCCGCCCGCAAAGCCAAAGCCGTTGCTGCTCATCAAGAGTCCCGATGGCACTGCGGCCACGATGCGCGCGGTTTCGTTTCGCAGGCAGGGAGCCGTGCTGATGGTGGTCGGCGAAAAAGGAAGCCGCGCGGTGCTGCAGGCGTCCAGTATTGCCGGCGAGCTGCCGTGGTTCACGGACAAGGAACTCGAAAGCGGCGCGGTGGACCTCAAGGAAACCGCCGGGCGTTACGAGACGTCCGCGGTCGTCGTGCCGGCGCTCGGCACGGAGTTGAGGAACGAGGCGGCGAGGCTGCGCGCGATGCAACAGGCGAAGGACGATGCCGCTGCGAAGACACGTGCCGCCATCGAGGAACGCGTCGCGAGGGTGACGACGG
>JBOHXO010000552.1:0-6144 GCA_050737475.1 Chthoniobacterales bacterium | reverse complement strand
GTGGAAATAGCGGTTGAGAAATTGCTTATCGAGGCCGGCCACGAGGCCTGCACTGAAGATTGCCGGTTTATCGAATGGGTAGCCGATGGCGACGAGGGGCGTGTAGATCTCGACTTTCGACGAGTCGCCGATGGAGAGAAACGGGGTGGTCGTGTCCACCTTGATGATCGCAATGCCGGTGCGCGGGTCGGCGACCTCGAGCTTCGCGGGGAATTTGCGCTCGCCCTGGATGACGGTGATGTTCTTGCCGTCGCCAATGACGTCGAGCCCGGTGTAGATGGTGCCGGTGGAGTCCGCGTAAAAGCCGGTCCCTTCCATGCCGCCGTGCGGGTCCGAGGCCTGGATTTTGACGACGCCGTTGCGGTTGAAATCGAAGATTTCCTTGACGCGCGCGTCGAGATTTTCGGCGGGATCCTTTTCCTCCGCATAGACGAAGGATGCGCTGAAGGCCGCGAGGGCGAGCAGCGAGGTGCGCGAGAGAAACGCGACGCTAGAAGCTGAACGGCGCGTCATAGCTCACCGGTCGTTTCTCGAGGATATAGCTGTGTTGATCGGTGGAAACCGGGATGGCCGGGGCGATCGGGGAGACGCCGTTGAGGGTCACGCTGGAATCGGCGGCGGCGACACTGTGTTTGTTTGCTCCACCGGGGGAGTTTATCATGATCCCGGCGACACCGAGTGCGACGGCGACGATGCTGGCGTAGGCGAGTGCCGGGACGCGGAAGCCTTCGAGCCAGAGATTTGCGCGCTCCCAAGCGATCTGCCAGACGGGACGCTGGAGCATTTCCCCACGCTGACGGCGCTGGAATTCGAGCAGAAAGTCCTCGAAGTAATCTTCGCGCGGCTTCTCGTAGCGTTTCAGCCGGATCAACTTTTGGATTTCGCTCAGTTCTTCACTCATACGGGTGGAATTGATTCAGGCTCCTCTAAACTCCTCAAGGTAGTTTTGCAACTGGCGATGCGCGTAAAAGAGCCGGGAGCGCACCGTGCCTTCCGAAATCCCGAGGATTTTCGCGATCTCGGCGTGGGGCATACCTTGAATATCAAACATTGTGACCACGGCTCTATGGTCGTGAGACAGCTTCTGCATGGCTTCGTTCAATTTTTTTTGAAGTTCCGACAGATTTGCCTCCCTGCGGGGATCGGTGCCTGAAGTCGCCTCTATAAATGCAGGGTCGTTCTCGATATGGGCGTCCACGTCGTCCAGACTGGGGCCGCGGCGGCGGTTGCGCTTTTTCAGGAAGTTGATCGTCATGTTCATGGCGATCGTGTGAATCCACGTATAAAAGCTGGAATCGCCGCGGAAGCCCTTGATGGAGCGGAAGGCCTTGAGGAAGACGTCCTGGAGCAGGTCGTTGGTTTCCTCGTGGTTCGACGTCATGTTGTAAACCAGGCCGTAGACACGCGGACTGTAGCGGCGGACAAGCTCATCGAATGCGCTGGCGTCGCCTTCCTTGGTGCGTGCCACCAACTCGGGGTCCTTGGGCTCCAGCGGTTCGTCCATTGGGAAAGACCGCCGACCCTAGCAGAGGGGGATGCGAGTTGATAGTTGAGAGTTGATGACTGGGAGGAAGGCGTTTGGGAGCTCGTGACGGGTGCGGCGGTTTCTATCAACCATCAGCTATTAACAATTCGCGACAGAGCGCGATCGAGGATGGTGATGAGTGCGCCCGCGGCGGAGCGGCCGGTGTCGGTGACTTCCTCGTGGCTGAGCGATTCGCCGGTGATGCCGGCGGCCCAATTCGTGAGGCAGGAAAACGCGGCGACTTCGAGGCCGAGGGCGCGGGCCTGGATGGTTTCGAGGACGGTGGACATGCCGACCGCATCGGCGCCGAGCGTGCGGAGCATGCGGACTTCGGCAGGCGTTTCGTATTGCGGACCGAGCAGGCTGGCATAGACGCCCTCGTGGAGCGGCACGCCGGCCTCGGCGGCGGCCTGGCGGAAAATTTCGCGAAGGCGCGGGCTGTAGGCTGTGGTCATGTCCACGAAATTCGGACCGCCGAGCAGCGGGGTCGTGCCGGTGAGATTGAGATGGTCGTTCAACATCATCCACTGGCCGGGCGGGAAGGCGGGGTTCAATGTGCCGGCGGCATTCGTGAGGAGAAGACGCGTGACGCCGAGACGATGCAGGAGACGCACTCCGGTGGTGACTTCGCGGGCGCTCCAGCCTTCGTAAAGATGCACGCGGCCGCGGGCGAGGAGGAGCGGATGGCCATGGACGCGGGTGAGGGCGAAGGCTCCGGCGTGACCGGGGACGTTCGATGCGGGGAGGCCGGGAATCGTGTCGTAGGGAATGGTCGCCTCGATCTCGAGGGTGTCGGCAAAGGAATTCAATCCCGAGCCGAGCACAATGGCCGTGCGTGCGCCAAAGGCCTCGAGCGTCTCGGGGAGATCGGTGAATTCGGGAGTCATGGCGAACAAGGAAAGCAGGAACGCAGGAAAGGGAAAGGCAGGTTTGAACGCGCGAAAATCAGATTTTCGCGCGAGGCATCGCGAGATAGTGCGCGCGGTCGGCGGCGGGGAGTTTTTCGATGGCGTAGCGGAGCATCGTGCGCGGCATGTGCGGCGTGTGTTGATTTAGGAATTTTCGCAGCGCGGCTTCGTCGCGATTACCGACTTCGCGCAGCATCCAGCCGACGGCTTTGTGCATGAGGTCGTGCTTGTCGCGCAGCAGCGTTTCGGCGAGTTCGAGAGTCCATGCGAAGTCGTTGGCGCGGATGAATGCGAAGGTTGCGAGGATGGCGATGCGGCGCTCCCAGAGGCTTTTGGACTTCGCGAGTTTGCGAAGGATCGAGCGGTCGCGATCGAGCAGCCATGGGCCCAAAATGCAGGGCGCCGAGGAATCCACGAGGTCCCAGTTGTTGATGGATTTTATTTCGCGGAGAAATGTGGCGACGATTTTTTTGCGGTCGGTTTCACGGCGTTGGTAGCGGCGGACGAGGATGAGCAGCGCGAGCAGGCGTTCCTCGTGAATCGGTGAGTGGAGGAGCGCGACCACATCCTTTTCCGCGAGGGAATCGCTGTTGCGGACGAGGCGGCGCGCGTCGGGAACTTTCACGCCGATGAAGATGTCGCCCTCGGCATATTCGCCGCGCCCGGTCTTGAAAAACTTGTGGAGGACCGGTGCGTTGGCTGGTTTCGCGGCGGCATGCAGCGCCTGGCGGATGGTGCGCAATTCCTGCGATTCAGCGTCCACGGGATTTTTCGATGGCGACGAGGCGCGCGTGGAGGTTTTCCAAATGCGGGACGGGCACGCCGGCGGCTTGTGCGCGGCGGAGCGGCTCGCCCCAGATCGCGTCAATTTCGAGTTCGCGGCCTGCGAGATAATCCACGAGCGTCGAGGGCTGGTAGGCGCCCATTTTTTCGGTGCGCTCGATCTGGAAGGCGATGAAGTCCGGCCGGATCGAGTAACCAAGCGCCTCCGCGGCGGCGATGGTTTCGTGCATCAGCGCCTCGACTTCGCCGGCATGTTTCGCAAGCAGCACGTCCACCGCGACGCCTTCCTCGGCCACGGAGAGGCCGTTGAATGGGATGTTCCAGACGAGTTTTTTCCAGCGCTCGGCGGCGAGGTTTTCCACGACACGCGTCTCGATGCCGGCGTGGCGAAAGGCATCCGCGACGCGTTCGGTGCGCAGTTGCGGCGGGCGGTCGAACTCGCCGATGGAAATCGTCCCGTGGCCGAAATGATCCACCTGCGCGGGCGTGCGGCGCGTGAGGCAGACGAAGCACAGCGCGCCCAGCACGCGCTCCGCGCCGAATTGCGCGGCGAGCGCCTCGTCGCTGCCGAGGCCGTTTTGCAGCGTCATCAACATCGTGTCCGGACCGAGCAGCGGCGCGACGAGTTTTTCGATCGCGTGGTTTTGCGTGGTCTTGAGCGAGATGAGCACGAGGTCGCACGGACCGATGCTTGCTGACTCGCGGTGCGCGTGGACGGAATGCAAATGCAGGTCACCATCGGGGCTGAAAACGCGAATGCCGTTGCGCGCCGCTTCGTGATGGCCTGAGCGCAGGAGAAAATGCACTTCCCTGCCCGCGGCGGCGAGCTTCACGCCGTAGTAGAGCCCGATGGAGCCGGAGCCGATGATCGCAATTTTCACGGCGCGGATGCTAGACCTGCCGTGTGCCGAATCGCCAGCGGCAGTTGTCCCGGAAAATGATTTTCCCCGTCGTAAGTCAAAACTGGCGGCGGCTATCGTGTTTCCGCCGGCCTGGTGACCGGGCGCATACCTGTGCCACTGCGCGGAGGCTGCTGCCCGTTGCGAAGACGCACGATTCGCAGTTCGGCGAAGGTGGGGTTGTCGTCAATGGGCACGGGGTCGCGACCCAGTGTGTCTATGGCGACGATCAAGAACTTGTTTATCCCCATCTTCAAATGCTGGACGGATTTCCAGTGATTCGTGCCTTGGGCAATTGTGGTATTCCGTTTATTTTTTGCATTGCGGTAGATCAGCACTTTTTCCACAGAAACCTCGCCATTCGGTGGGTTGGGCATCTTGCCGTGTTCCTGGAGCAAATAGGGATTCTCGTAGCCTGCAGCGGCCAGCCCGCGCAGCGTGACACGGCTGCGTTTTGTGTAAAAACGCATACCCACATTTTGCGCCGGCCGCGTGGATTTCCCATTCACTTTCATGCAGGCGACGCCTGGCAGTTTGTTCCACAACGAGTCCCACGTTCCGGCGAATGCGGCAGCCGGCTTGCCAGCCAGAGTTGAGAAAGTACCGCCGATCAACAGCGTTTCCTGCTCATAGTCCACCTCGCCAAGCGCTCCGCCGCCGACGAACCGCATGGCATGCACGGTCGCATTCGCGCCGGGATTCCAGTTGAAGACATGGCCATTCCGACTGTCGATCGCTGCGAGGCGGGGCCGGGAAAATCCTCCCGCGTTGGTAAAGTCGCCGCCGGGATAAAGAATGTGGGTGTGAAGTGCGAATGCATGCACACTCCCGTTCAGGCCGGGATTCCACGCCAGCGGAGTGCCGCTTGTCGCAAGAATCGCCGCCGAAAAAGGGTGGCTCGTGCCGTTGATCTCGGTGAAATCGCCCCCGACAAAAACAGTGGCGCCGTCAAAGGCGAAAGCACGCACGGTGCCGTTGAGTATGGGACTCCAGGGGGTCAAATTGCCGCTTGCGACATTGAATGCCGCTACATACGCGCGGGGCGAACTCTCGACGTTTTGAAAATCGCCCCCGACATACAATGTGCCCCCGTTCCCCTTCAACACGCGGACATCGCCGTCGGTGCCGGGATTCCACGGAAGGAGCGCCGAATTGGCGAGATTGAATCCAGCCAGATGCGCGCGAGCCTCGATCCCGACTGTTGTGAAGGCACCTCCGAGATATACCGAGCCGGAATTCACCTCGATCGTGAAGACTGTGCCGTTGAGATCGGGATTCCAGCCGGTTACCGCGGCACTGACGGCATTCACCGCCGCTGCATTGTTTCGTGGATTGCCTCCGACCTGGCTGAATGCGCCCCCGAGATAGACGATGCCGTTCATTACGGAGAGCGTGTGGACCGGGCCGTCCACATCTGGATTCCAGCTCGTGAGGGTTCCTGTATTCAGGTCAAACGAAGCGGCATGATTCCGCGGCTGGCCGCCCACTTGCGTGAAATTGCCACCGATGTAGATCCGTCCTACATGCGAGTCAGAATCCACCACGGCAATCGTGTAAACTTCCCCATTGACCTCAGGGAAGCTGGTGGCGACCGGATCCGGTAACGGAATGAATGCCCATGCGACGGTCAGCGGGAGAATGGCCAGCAGTGGAAGGCAACGGGGCAACTGCATGCATTCATCTCAGCTGCAGAGAGTCGGGGGGCAAGTCGAAAGAGCGCTGATTATTTGATCCCGGGGCGGCTCAGAAAGGAAGCGCGCGTGGACGGGATGCAAATGCAGGTCGGCATAGGGCGGAAAACGCAAATGACGCCACCTGCGGCTTCTTCCGAGTGATCGGCGTGGCTAGGGCGTGGGTAAGGCCGTCTCGCTTTCGTATTTTTCCTGAACGTAGCCGACCGGGGAAACGGCATTGCGATAGGCTTCGCCCGCGGGCGTGAGCGAGTCGTCTTTTTTCTGAATGAAGCGGACATCCTCGACCCAGTTGTAAATGGCGTAGCGCTCCACGAACGGCGTCTTGTCCATCATCC
>JBOHXO010000551.1:0-1652 GCA_050737475.1 Chthoniobacterales bacterium | reverse complement strand
GTCGGGCGCGCGAGATTGTGGAAGAGCGTGAAGAAAATCAGCGCGAGGAGTAGGGCGACCTGTATGGCGCGCTCGATCCGATTCATTCCCACATTGAAAACAAGCGGCTTGTCTACAGGCGAATGGCACGGCGGACAACGTTTATCGCGGAAAGCTTCTCAGTCATCTTGTATGCTCCACGGATTGCCGGTAAACCGCAGTCGGACCCAAGATTCCATGCCGAACTCCCGCATCAGCCTCGATTCGATCGACCAGGAGGTGTCCATGCACGAATCGGACTACCGCGACAAGCTGAAGAAATACCAACTCAAGCTCATTCACCGGCAACTCGCGCTGCGCAAGGCGAGGCGCTCGCTCATCGTGGTGGTCGAGGGACCCGACGCCGCGGGCAAGGGCGGGTCGATCAAGCGGCTCGTCGCGCGGCTCGATCCCCGCTACGTGCGTGTCTATTCGATCATCAAGCCGACGCCTGAGGAATACGCGCGGCATTACCTGTGGCGGTTCTGGAGAAGGCTGCCGACCTATGGCGAAATGGCCATCTTCGATCGCTCATGGTATGGCCGCGTGCTCGTCGAGCGCGTCGAACATTTCGCGACGGATGCCGAGTGGCAGCGCGGCTACGGCGAGATCAATGAGTTCGAGCGGCAGCTGACCGACGACGGCGCGATCATCGTGAAGCTCTATCTCCACATCACGAAGGACGAGCAACTGCGGCGCTTCGAGCTGCGCGAGGCCGATCCCTACCAGCACTGGAAGATCACCGACGAGGACTGGCGCAACCGCAAGAAATGGGACGAGCACATTGCCTCGGCCGAGGACATGTTCAAAAAGACGAACACCGCCATCGCGCCGTGGACGGTGATTCCCGCAAACTACAAATGGCACGCGCGCGTGCGCACGGTGAAGACGGTGCTGGATGCGTTGAACATGGCGCTGGAGTAGAGAGCCACCTTGTTCATGACCCTGCGAAGTCCCTGGGGAAGGATTCGAAATCGTTTCGACGAGCCATGCCCGGGGGATCGCGCTTTTCTCACGCCGCGCCGCGCAATTGGTCGAACAACGCAAATGCGCGCTCCCGCAGCCTGCTCGCGCCGGCTGGATCGGGAAGGAGATGGGAGAGCTCGAGGTCGTCCCCGAACGCGGAGCCCGGAAAAACAAAGAACAGCACGTCGTCGTCAATGCTCGCGTCGAAGATGCGGGTGCAAAATCCCGTGGCCTGGTCGCGGTGCATGCGGCAGGGATCGGGCGCGGCGGGCATCAGCTCCTGGTGCAGCCCGATGGAGCCTTCGCCAATTTTGTGAAAGGGGCCGATATCGCCGCAGATCGCCGCGGTTTTCCGGTCCTTGTAGATCACGACTGCGACGTCTCCCATTGATAGCGCGGGGTGGAAGGGGCCGGTGGAATCGTGCTCCTTGTTTCCGGGCAGAACGATGTAGGGGGTGATCTCGGATGGCAGGTCGCCCCGGCCGTGCGGGAGGCTGAAGGCGGTGCCGTTCTGGCCGGCGCCGGGATCGAGTTCTTTTCCGGTTTTGCGGCGCGGATCGTCGGGCGCGGCGGGACCATCGGCATCGACGGCCATCTTGGAACTCCAGAAGACGGCTCCGCCGGGGAGGTGAAACAACGCCTTGCATTTGTTCGGATCGTGGTTGCCG
>JBOHXO010000550.1:0-3838 GCA_050737475.1 Chthoniobacterales bacterium | reverse complement strand
ACGCAAACTCGCCGGCATCGGAGGCCTGCTTCACGTCCGGCGCCTTCATTCCCGCGCGACCGGCGAGCGCCTGCATGATGCCGCGCACTTCCGGCGCGCCGAAACGCTTTTCCGATGCGTCATGCTTCGCGAGCCACGCGCGTCGGGTTTTCAAATTCCAGAAATTCCACGTCGCCTGAAAGCCCAGCCTTCGCGAAATCCCCGTCACGAAATCGACCCAGCGCGACTCCCGTCCGCTGGCCCGCCGCGCGATGGGGACCCGGATTTTCCGAAGCGACTCGAATCGCTTGCGGCGCAGACCGACGTCGAACTTCGCCAGGATCCGATCCGCCACCCGTTCATGAGCCCGGCCATCCGGCTCGCCAAAGAATCGCCGCACGAGTTCGAGCGAGCGTTCACGCCTTTCCGCACCGGGATCGAACATGGATTGCTCGACCCGCTCGAGTGCCGCGACCAATTCCCCGACGTCGGCGCACGGAAAGTTGATGGAGAGGTTTTCGCCCAGGCCGGCCTTTTGAATGATCCATGCGGGGCGCAGGCTCGGAGTGCCCGCAAACCACGCATCATAGGACGTGGTGCAGTTGAGCTGAACGACCGCCACGGCCTCAATCATCCAACCCGCGACCGTTCCGCGCTTGATGACGGCCACGTTCGAAATTCCGGCGAGTTCCTTTTCGTAGAATGCATTCGATTCGAAAGGATGCGGTCGCACGACGACTGTCAGATGCGGAAATTCCCGCGCCACGATGCGGATGGTTTCGATGAACTGTCCGACGGCGACGTCCTCCTCGGCGATCATTTCCTCCACTTCCTCGAGCGGTCGCGCGTAGCTGTTCACGAGGCTGTCAATGATCTGCTCGCGACTGGCATATCTCGAATTGGTAAGCGCGAAGTTGCAGCAGAACAGGATGAACTTTTTGCCGAGCGGCTCATTGCCGGGAAACCGCGCAACCGCCTCGCGCCAGGGTTCGGAATAGAGGCCGAAACGCGGACTCCCCGTCACGGAGATCGCGGCCTCGGGGTAGTAGCGCGACTCGACGAGGGCTTCCGCCATTTCGGGTCCCCAGGCGCACACGCATTGCGCAGCGTCATTGATGACCGGATCGTCGCACAGACAGGGGATGTAGCGATTCGGCAGGTCGTATCCCGGCCCGCCCTCGGTATCGATCACGCCGAAGGGAATGGAATACGACACGAGGTGCGAAACAAATCCGTGACTGACCTTGCGCAGGTAGTTGAGCAAAACGAAATCGGGTGCGAGCGAGAAGACCTCCTCGTTGAGATACATTGGCACGAGGAAGACCTTGCAGCCGCGCCGCACGAGCTCGAGCGCGGTGAGGCACAGCCCGGGCAGGTCGCGCATCGGGATATCCACGACAAGGGCCACGCGCGGCGCATCGTCAAACTCCGGCAGCGGATCCTTCACGCGCCGCCCACGTCCTCCCACGTCAGCGGCGTGCCCTTGGAAAGTGCCCGCACGGCCGACCGGCCGAGAATCTCCGCGTAATGGCGCGTGTGCAGCCCCGTGCCAGGCCGAATCGAGCGCACATTTTGCAGCGTGAGCACCTCGCCGGGCTGAATGTCCCGGCACACGAAAAGCGAACGGCGGAATTGCCGCGAACTTTCGTCGCTCGGTACAAGCTTCCAGACGCCATCGCCGAGGCTCAGTTCGGCGGCGCGCACCGCGGCGACCATGGAAGCGAACTCCCCGGCGTCGAGCGAGAAGCTGACGTCGGGACCGGAATCGTCCTTCGAAAGTTTCAGGTGCTTTTCCACAATACTCGCCCCAAGCGCAACAGCCGCCACGGGCACGGCCGTCCCGCTGGAATGATCGGAAACTCCCGCCACGACTCCGTAGCGCGAGGACAACATCGGAATCGCCCGCAGGTTCATCTCCGAAAACGGCGCCGGCACCGCACTCGTGCATTTGAGCAATGCGATCTGCGCGCATCCTGCATCGCGCAATGTCGCGACGGCCTCGTCCAGCTCCTCGAGCGTGGCCATGCCCGTGGAGAGAATGACGGGCTTGCCGGTCGAGGCCACCTTGCGAAGCAACGGGAGATCGTTCAATTCGAAGGACGCGATCTTGTAGATCGGCATGCCGAGTCCCTCGAGAAAATCGACGGCCGTCGAATCAAACGGAGACGAGAAACAATGCATCCCAAGCCGCGCGGCCTCGCCCTGCAATTCCGCGTGCCACTCCCACGGTGTATGCGCCTCCGCGTAAAGATCATGAAGCGTGCGCCCGTCGAAAATCGTGCCCTTGATCCGGAAATGTTCGTTGTCGCAGTCGAGCGTGATCGTATCCGCCGTGTAGGTCTGGAGCTTGATCGCATCGGCTCCCGCAGCTTTCGCAGCGTGCACGAGCTCAATTGCGCGCTCAAAGCGATGGCCGTGATTTCCGGAAAGCTCGGCGATCACGTAGCAAGGATGTCCAGGGCCGATCGGCCTGCCGGAAATTTGAAACAGGCTCACAAGTCGGCGGATTTTTTTCGGTAGGCGAAAAGAAAGTCGTAGCTCAGCAGCGGGCTGTAGCGCGGGTTCTCGCGAATGAGTCCCTTGAAATCGAGTGAGCGGTAGACCTTCTCGGCACGTCGGAAGCCGACAAAATCAACCCATGTGAGCCAATCCACGTCACCGCCCTGGCGGACGAATGTGAAGTGGTCCGACACGAAGTTCGTGAGAAACTCCGGCGTGATGTAGTTCACGTGCCCGCCGCCCTCGTATTTCCCGCCGATGCGATACAATCCGCGACGCACGAAGGAAAAGCGCGAGGCGAGATTGCGGAAATTTGGAATACTTCCGACGAGCAGTCCTCCGGGAACCAGGATGCGGCGAATTTCGCGAATCGTCGCGGTAAGATTATGCACGTGCTCGAGCACTTCGGAACAAAGGACGACGTTCACCGACGCGTCCGCGAGCGGCAGGCGCGGCAGGTCTCCGTCGAGCAGCGTAAAGGGAAGATCGGCGGATTGATTGCGCGTGTCCACGACGTCAGTCATGAGAAACTTCCACGACGGATATTTCGTGCGCAGGGTTTGGGCGCCGATTCCCGATCCACAACTCCAGTCAACGACAAGGCACTCCGGCAAATCCTGGCAAAGTTTTTTCAGCCACCCGCCGATCACGCGGTGACGCACCGTCTGGTGGTCGAAATCCCGGTAGTGGATGAGTCGAATTTTCCCGGCGCGCCCTTTTTTCTGTTTCATTTGATCCGCCGCGCCGGCGAACCCGCGACCACGGAGTCCGCGGGCACGTCCTCGAGCACTACGCTCCCCATTCCGACGACGGCGCGCGCGCCAATTGTCACGCGGCACATCACAGCCGAACGAGCCCCCATGTAAACCGCCTCCTCGAGCTTTACGTAGCCCGCGAGCACAACGCCCGGCGTGACGTAGCTGTAGTCGCCGACGATCGCATCGTGCGACACGACGGAATTCGGCAGCACCATCGCGTGGTCGCCGATGACGGCCTCCGAGCAGATCGAGGCGTTTTGCAGAATCACCGAACCCACGCCAAGCCGCGCCATCCGCGAGACGGAGGCCGCCGGATGAACGATCGTGATGAAGCGTTCGCGCGGGATGCCCGTGGCGGCGAGCAATTCCTTTTTGCGACGCGTGAGTTTCGTGCCATTCAAGCCGTTGACGAACCAGCAATTCGGATGGCTTGCCGCGGAGGAAAGCGGCCCCAACACCTCGGCGCATCCAAGCCGCTGGCCGTGCTTGGCCGGATCGTCGTCGAGATAACCGGCGGGATGATAAATCGTGCCGCCGGACTGGCGGTTCATCTCGCACATCGCGTCCACGATGTCGCGACAGTTGCCGCCCGCACCGAGCAC
>JBOHXO010000549.1:0-3496 GCA_050737475.1 Chthoniobacterales bacterium | reverse complement strand
GGATTAATGACGCGCAGTCCGGCGGGATATTCAATGAAAGTTTGCGGCACATTGACGAGGCGCGATTCGTTGGCGAAGCTGTGCGGGCCGTGAACAACCGACTCATCATCGAACCGCCCCGGGAGGGCAGCCGCAAGGTGCTGCTCCATTCCTGCTGCGCGCCCTGCTCGGGCGAGGTGATGGAGGCCATGAGCACCTCGGGCATTGATTACACAATCTTTTTCTACAACCCGAACATCCACCCGCGGAAGGAATACGAACTGCGCAAGCAGGAGAACATCCGTTTCGCGGAAAAGGCCGGCGTGGAGTTCGTGGATGCCGACTACGACACGGACAACTGGTTCGCCCGCGTGAAGGGCCTCGAATGGGAGCCCGAGCGCGGCGCGCGCTGCACGGCCTGCTTCGACATGAGGTTCGAGCGGACGGCGCTTTACGCGCACGAGCATGGATTTCCCATCATCACGAGCTGCCTCGGCATTTCGCGCTGGAAAAACATGGAGCAGATCAACGCCAGCGGAGTGCGTGCGGCGGAGCGGTATGCGGGCATGAGCTACTGGACCTACAACTGGCGCAAGGCCGGCGGCGCGCAACGCATGGTCGAGATTTCAAAGCGAGAGGAATTCTATCAGCAGGAATACTGCGGCTGCATTTATTCGCTGCGGGACACGAACGCATGGCGCACGAAATCGGGCCGCGGCAAGATCAAGCTCGGCGTGAAATTCTACGGACGAAACGAGTCCGACGCGCCTGCGACGTCAGTCACCCTTCCGTAGTTGCGCGCGGTTCCACGAGGACCAGCTCCGCCGGAACAACGGGCCGCATTGCCAGCAGTAGCTGTAGAAACGTTCGAGAAAGTCTTCGCGCTCCGCCTTTGTTTTTCCGGCGAGCAGGTCAATGCCGCCGAGTTTGCGCTGGCGTGCGATGATGTCCGGCCGCGAGGCGCGCACATAATTTCGCATCATGTCGTAGAGCGTGAGGAAGAGCGTCGTGCGGTTGCCGCCGGTGTCGCAGTGGAAGTGCAACCACGGCTGGTTCTGCCTGAGGGCGCTGATGGTGGCGACGAAGCGGTCAATGTCCTGGTCGCGAGGGACGACCGCGTCGGGCATTGCGATGCGCAGGTAGTTCCAGTGGGCCTCGTCGGACATCTGTCGCTCGACCGCGGCGTCGCGAATATCAATCCGAAACTCGATCGGCTTCCATGATTTGACGTCGGCGAAAACACCCGGCGCGTATTTTTCGAGCGTGAGGAATTTTCCGTCCACGAGCCGCTTCGTCCACGCTTCCTCGACGCGCCCGACCTCCGCGGCGCTGCGGTTTGCTCCGACGATTTCCGGAGGTCCCCATGCCACGGCCGCGCCGTCGAGGAAGGCATGCGGCTCCTGGCGAAGGTCCACGATCACCACGCTTTTTCCGCGGAGTTTTTCGCGCAGGGCATAATATTGATCGCGGCTGAACTGGCCGCTGCCCGAGGCCATGAGCGATGCCAGCCCGGGATCGGTTTTTCCGCTTGCGCCGTCGGTCCATCGCCAGCGGGCGGGAAGTTCGCGCACATCGGGCACGTCCACCACCGAGCCTTCCGGCGGAGGATCGGGCACCGGCGGACGTGTGAGGACGACTTCGGTTTTTGCCGGCGGCGGCGCGGGAGCATCCCACGGCACCGCGAAGGGCATGAGGCCGGCGGCGAGCGCGGCGAGCATGCCGGCTACGTTCGCAAGCATGCTCAGAGCGCGCGCTCGATGGCGGCGTAGTCAATGGTGTGCAGGCGATCGTGACCGGCGCCCAGCTTCGGGATGCATTCGATGAGGGCGCGCGTGTAGGGATGCTGCGGATTCGCGAGCACTTCCTCCGAGGCGCCCTGCTCGACGATGCGACCGCGGAACATCACCGCGACGCGGTCGCACAATCCGCGGATGATCGCGAAGTTGTGCGTGATGAGAATGAGCGACATGTCGAGTTTTGCGTGGAGTTCGCGGAGCTGGTCGAGAATTTGCGCCTGGATCGTGACGTCGAGCGCGGTGGTTGGCTCGTCGGCCACGAGCAGGTCCGGCTGGCAGCTCAATGCCATCGCGATCATTGCGCGCTGCTGCATGCCGCCGCTGAGCTGGTGCGGATAGTCGCGCATGCGCTGCCTCGGGTCCACGATGCCGACGGCGTCGAGCCATTTCACGATTTCCGCATCCACGTCCTTCACTTCGGGCCGGTGCAGGCGGATTGCCTCCGCGATCTGGTTGCGGATCGTGTAGACGGGATTCAACGACGTGGACGGCTCCTGGAAAATGTAAGCGATTTCACCGCCGCGGATTTTGCGCAGCTCGTGGGGCTTCATTTTCAAAACGTCAGCGCCCTTCCACAAAATTTCGCCGGAGACAAACCGCGCGGGTGGCTGCGGCAGCAGGCGCGTGAGTGCGAGTGCGGTGACGCTTTTTCCGCTGCCGCTTTCGCCGACGATGGCGAGCGATCCGCCCTTTTCGAGTTTGAAGGAGGAATCAACCACGGCGTCGAGCCGTCCGTGCTCCGTCTCGAATGCGATGGAGAGGTTTTTGATTTCGAGCAGCGGGGGAGTCATTGCAGCTTGATGTTGGATTTGGGATCGAAAGCCTCGCGGACGCCTTCACCGACGAAGCTAGTCAGCAGCAGCGTGACGAACAAGGCGCCGATGGCGGATCCGGCCAGCCACGGCTTTTGCAGGTTTTGCAGCCCCTGCTGCACCATCTCGCCCCATGATGGCGTGGGCGGCTGCAGACCGAAGCCGAGGAAGTCAAGTGCGGTGAGCGAGGAGATGCCGGCCACGACCATGAACGGAAGGAGCGTGATTACCGGCGTCATCGCATTCGGCAGAATCTGGCGAAAAAGGATGCGCACGTTGCTCGCGCCCAGGCTGCGCGAGGCAAGCACGAAGGGTTGCTCGCGGAGTTTGTAGAATTCGCCGCGCATGTAATACGAGAGCGAGATCCATTCGAAGACCGCCATCACGAAGAGAAGCACGCCGAAACTCTGGCCGTAGATCGAGCCGAGCATGATGACGACGTAGAGGAATGGCAGCGCGGACCAGACCTCGATGAGGCGCTGGAAGGTGAGGTCGAGCCAGCCTCCGAAGTAACCCTGCACGCCGCCGATGACGATGCCCAGCACGGCGCTGATGCCGGCGAGCGCGAGGGCGAAGGTCATGCAGATTCGGAATCCGTAAATGAGCCGTGCGAGCACATCGCGGGCGGTGTTGTCGGTGCCGAGCCAATGCTGCGCGGAGGGCGAGTGCGGAGGAGCTCCTTCGAGGTCGAGGTAGGGATGCAGCGGGTCGTGCGGGATGGGCGGGAGAAGCATCCAGCCGCCTTTGGCCTTGAAGGCGGGATCGGTGCGCAATGCGAGATAGTCGGTCTCGGTCCGGTAGGCGCCGCCGAAGGTCGTCGCGGGATAGAACTCGAATGTGGGGAAATACCAGCGATTCTCGTAGCGAAGGAGCAGGGGGTGATCGTTGCAGATTTGCTCGGAGAAGAGC
>JBOHXO010000548.1:0-6325 GCA_050737475.1 Chthoniobacterales bacterium | reverse complement strand
GCCATAGGGCGGAAATTCCAATGTGAGCGAGTGAGGGGCGGTTGAAAAGTTGTTTTCAATTCGGAGCGGCGGAATCCGCACCGGCGCCATGTGTCTGGCCCCGGATCGAATCGAATTCCTCGCTCGCGTGTCGCGGGAAATCGGCCGTTCCATATTGAAAGAGCACCATGAACAGAAACACCGCCACGAGCAGCAGCACCAATTGATAAAGCCAGCTCCAGAGCCCGTTCATGACGCCGCCTCCAATGAGCAGTGGATGGAAAAACCGGCCCGCAAAATGCCCACCGGCGGGATCACCTGAATGCCGTCCTTTTGCTCGAACGGTTTTTGCGGATTGCTGTCCGGCAGTCCCCAGCAGGGCTCGATGCAAATCATCGGTCCGCCGTCGCTCCAGAGCGTGAGATAGGGCGTTTCGGAAAAATCCAGCACGACAGACGCCCCGGCCTGCGGGTCGCGCAGCGTGATCGTCCGGTCGGGAACCTGCGACAGTTCCAGCAAATACGAGTCCGGCAGCGCCGCCTTGTCGAACGGCATCGGCCCGCCCGCGTGCGTCACGTCGTCCACGCGGCCATCGAGAAAATTCCCGGGCGCCCAATGCCGCCGATACACGCCGGCCGGCAGCAGCATCTGCGCATTCTCCAGCGAGGAAATCGCGAATCCCGGATGCAGCCCGAAGCTCACGTGCGCGTCCACCGACTCTTCGTTCGTAAAAATAAATTCCACACGCACGCCGTCGGGCAGCAGATGGTAGCTCAGCGAAAGCCCGACCTTCAGCGGGTAGGCGCCCTCGGGAATGCGATCCGCCGGCACGTGGTAGGTAAGCGAAGGCACGTTCGGATCGAAAGTCGGCGCCTCGAAATCGAAGCCGCGCAGGAACCCGTGGTTGCCCCCGCGAATTTCCACGCCGCGATAAAGCGACCGCTCGCCGAGCAACCGGTGCAAAAAGTAGCCCATCACCGTCGCGTGGTTCGCCCAGCCGGCTGCGGGTGGGCCGGTTTCGTTGTCGCGATACAAAAACCCGCGCCAGTCGCCCGCGGCATCGAGCCTGGCCAGGCTCACCATCTCCGCGCCATGCCGCCGTAGCCGGAGACGCGCGCCCGTCATTTCGTTTTGCAGCACGTCGTAGGTGCCGTGGTCATCCGTTTCGACTTGATACACGCAACTCATCGGGTGCGCATGGGCTACCAGAAACCTCCCCGCCCGCGCGAGTGGTTTTCGTGCGGTCTGCCGTCGGCGGATGTGTTAAAAGAATTTTCCATGAAACCGCGTGACTTCGCGCTGCAGGAACGCATGGCCCGTCTCGGCATCCACGAGGCCGACCTGCGCATCCTCTGCACGCGTGCGAGCGGACCCGGCGGACAGCACGTCAACAAGGTCAGCACCGCCGTCGAAATCACGCACGCGCCGAGCGGCCTCACTGTCCATTGCAGCGACTCGCGCTCGCAGCACACGAACCGCGGCCTCGCCCTGCTCCGCCTCGTCGAAAAAATGGAATCCGCCCGCGCCGCCGCCGCGCAGGACCGCAAGGCCGCCGCTTCTAAAAAGCGCCGCCAGCGCGCGAAACGCAGCTACGGCACGAAGCAGGAAATGCTCCGCGACAAGCGCCACCGCGGCGAGACGAAGCAACTTCGTGGCAAGGTGCGCGACGGCCACTGAACCGTCTCAGCCTTGACCCAGCCAGAGGGCCATGAGTGCGGCCCGGCTATTGACTCCGAAGCGCCGGTAGATCTGGGAGACGTATTTGTGGATCGTGGCATCGTTCTGGTGCATCGCGGCGGCGATCTCCTTTTCCGAGAGTCCGGAGAGCAGCTTCTGGACGATGCGCTGGAAGACCGGGCTGAGGGGAGTCTCCGCGATGAGGAGGCCGTGGTTGAGCACGAGCCGGCGGTGAATTCCGCGCATGCCTCGCAGGATCGTTCCCACGAGGAGGGCATCCTTTTTGTCAAAACGGCGCGAGCGATGCGTGGTGTCGATCAGGAAAACGGATTCCACGTTGGCATTGAGCGGAAAGCTGATCCACATGCGGTCCGTGATGCCGAGTTCGGTGTAGTGCAGGCGATAGTGCTCGCTGCGGCTGAATTCGCGAAAGGGAATCCAGCCATCCCGCATCCGGTGCACGCGGAATTTCCCCGCGCCGGCCACGATGGCATGCGTGGCAAGCCCGATGAGAAAACTCGGATCGAGCCGATTGTTGCGATGATACATCGGCGCGATGAGTCTGGTGTAATGCTCGGGATCGGGCACCAAGTCGTAGCTCGCGCGGAGTCGCCAGCCAAACAGGGGGTCTTTCTTCGCCTGCGCGCCTTGCAGCACGCGCACGGCGGCCATCCATTTTACATTGTCGGCGCGGAGCAGCTCCTTGAGACGCAGGGCGAGGTGGCGTAGGGCCGCGTCCGTCTCGCCGGCGGGGAACCGGTCCAGCTCGTCCCAGAGCTCATAGACTTTTTCCATACTGTCATTGGCAAGGGGAAGATTGGTCACGTTGCGCGTGAAGGAATCAATAGTTCCCCGGCGAGGGAAGACCAATCTCCAGAGATTTGCAGACGGGAAATGGGCGCATCTTCGAATCCAAGGAGCGCTCCTCACCTCTATTTAGGGGTGTATCCACGATGCGATCATTCGTGCAGTGTCCGCGCGCGGGACGAGCTGTCGATCTTTCTCAATGCGCGCAACAGCGCCGGCTCCGCTCGCTTGTTCACAACCATCATCCCGAATTCGACATTATGAAAAGTCACTTTCCGCCGGCGTTTCTTGCCTGCGCCCTTGCCATTGCCGCTCTTGCTTCGCTGCACGCCGACACCTTCACCGTCACAACCACAGCGGATACCGGCGCGGAGGGCACGCTGCGGTGGGCGATCACCCAGGCGAACGCGAATGCGGGAAGCTCGATCGCGTTCACGGACAATCTCGGCACGATCACGCTCACCAGCGCTCTGCCCGACATTATTGCGGCGACCACGATTCTTGGCGGCATCGGCAACACGGTGAGCGGGAATAATCTTTACCGCATCTTTCTCATCGATGCCGCGTCTTCGACGGTCACGATTTCCGGCCTCAGTCTCGTGAATGGCCGGGCACGAGGCGGCAATGGCGGGATCGGCGGAGGGGGAGGTTTGGGAGCAGGCGGCGCGATCTATGTCCACGCGGGGGCTTTGGAGGTTTCCGGAATCAGCCTGCAGGGAAATTCGGCTATTGGCGGCAACGGCGGCTCAAAAACTGGCACGGTGATCCCTTCCGTAGCTGGAACTTCTTCCGGGCCGGTCAACGGCAATTTCGGAGTCGGGGGCGTCAATACCCAGGTTCCCGGTTTCGGAGGCGGAGGCGCAGGCTATGCGATCAACGCCCGCAATAACGACCCATCGGGCGGCGAATTCGGTGGGAAGGGCGGGTCGGACTCCAACCGTGTCATTGGCCAGAATGATTATGATGCCGGTGGCGGCGGTGCCGGACTGGGCGGAGCTATTTTCGTCGAGGGCACGAACGGTGCCAACCTGACCTATCTCGATACGGTCAATTTCGCGACGAATGCCGGAACGACGGCTGGCGGAGCGGGAGGAGCATCATTCGGCACCGGCAGCGAAGCTTCCGCGAGTGGCGCGGCCGTCGGAAACGCGCTGTTTTTGACCGGCGGCACCACTTCGCTCTCGTCGGGAACGGTGTCGGCTTCCGTGGGAATTTCCGACGGAGCGAACTTGATCAAGACTGGCCCGGGCACATTGACCGTCCTCAGCACTCTCACCGGCTACTCGGGCGCTTTCGTGACCATCAGCGCCGGCACCCTCCAGATCGGCCAGGGGGGTGCGCTCGGTTCGATCAGCGCTTCCATCGTCAATAACGGTGCGCTCGTGCTCAACACCACCATCGACACCACCATCGGCTCCATCAGCGGTGCGGGTTCGCTCACGAATCTGACCGGCAGCACGCTCACCGTGACCGGCTCGAATCCCGGTTACACCGGCACCACCACCATCTCCGGGGGCATCCTGCAAATCGGAAACGGCTCCACCTCGGGCTCTCTGGGCGGCGACATTGTCAGCAACGGCACCGTGGTCTTCAATCGCAGCGACGCCTCCACCTACGGCGGCGCGATCTCCGGCTCGGGCGGTGTCGCGAAACTCGGCACGGGCAATCTCACGCTCAACGGCACGAGCACCTACACCGGCGGCATCACCGTTTCCGCGGGCACGCTCACCGGCACTTCCTCGAGTCTGAGGGGCCCCATCCTCAACAACGCGGCCGTCGTCTTCGACCAGGCGACCGATGGTGTGACCTCGGGCGTGATCTCCGGTTCCGGCTCGTTGACGAAAATGGGCTCCGGCGTCCTGACCCTCAGCGGCCTGAATACCTACACGGGCACCACCACCATCTCCGACGGCACGCTCCTCGTCTCGGACACGGTGCGCGCACTCAACGTCAACCCGGCGCTCCTCCTCGATGCCACCTCGCTCGCCGCCACTTCGAACCCCGTGACGTCATGGGCCGATCTCAGCGGCAGTGGAAACAATGCCACCGCCGGTGGCGGTAGCGTCACCCTCGGCGCGCTCAGCACCGGCCGCGCCGCGCTCGTCTTCGGGAACAACAGCTATTTCAACACCCCGCTTTCCAGCTCCGGCTCCGCTTACACGATCTTCTCCGTCTTCGAACCCACGACCTTGAGCGGCAATCAGACGATCGCCGGCTCCTCGCAGAATAGCGCTTTGCAGTTCCGCGTCGCGAACAACACGCTCGGGCTCCTTTCCCAAAGCGTCGCCCAGCTCGCGAGTTCCAGCACCATCACGAACACCAGCCCCACCTTCGCCACGGCGAGCATCACCAGCGGCGCGCAGCAGTTTTATCTCGGCACGACGGCCGCGGGCACTGGAAATGCCTCCTACACATTCTCTCCCGGCGCCACGTTGCGCATCGGCAGCAATGCCCAGGTCACCGAGTCCTTCACTGGAAAAATCTCGATGGTCCTCGTTTACAATTCCGTTCTTCTGCCCTCGCAGATCGAGGCCGTCCAATCGGCTGTCCTCGCTGCGCTGGCCAATGGCACCACCCTGGTCCAGCCGAATCTCGCCACGGCGAACTCCTATCTCCCCACCAACACCGCGGTCAACATCACCTCCAGCACCGCTGCCCTGGGCATCTCCGGGTTGACGCAGACCATCGGTTCGCTTGCGGGCGTGCCCGGCAGTCGCGTTTCTCTCGCCTCCGGCCAGCTCATCGTTGGCAATGGCACCAGCACCACCTTCGCCGGCAGCATCGAGGGCACCGGCGGCCTGACGAAAGTCGGCACGGGCACGCTTACGCTTTCCAACGCGAGCACGTTTCAAGGCTCCGTTGCCGTGAATGGGGGCACGCTGGCCGTGGGCAACGACGCCAGCCTCGGAAACAGCGCAAATAGCGTCACCCTGAACGGGACCACGCTCACGACAAATGCGGCCCTCACGTTGCCGCAAATCATCCAGTTCGGCGCGAGCGGCGGCACGATCAATACCAACGGTTTCAATTCCACGTTCGGCAACGGGCTCGGCACCATCTCCGGCGCGTTCGTGAAATCCGGCAACGGGATTCTCACGCTTGGCGGAAACAGCACCACGACGACCCTCAGTTCGGTGAGTGTCTCCGCCGGCTCGCTTTCGATCTCTTCCGGCAGCACGCTCCGCATCGGCAACGCCGGCACATCCGGCTCGCTCGGCGGCGGCAGCGTCGTCGCGGATGGCGCTCTCGTTTTCGACCGCAGCGATTCGTTCTCCAATACCGTCACCCTCACCGGCTCGGGAACCCTCACGAAGCTGGGCAGTGGCACGGCGACATTGACCGGCGTTCAGAATTTCTCAGGCTCCATCAACATCACCGGTGGCCTCACGTTCTCGAACCCCATTTCCACGACCAGCACCCTCTCCGGAAATATCACGGGGGGAAGTTTGACCAAAACCGACAGCGGCAATCTGATCCTCTCCGGCACCAATTCGTTCACAAGCATCACCTTTACCGGTGGCACGATCACCGCCGGGAGCGATGGGGCCCTGGGCTCGGCACCGCTCATTTTCAACAGCAATGGCCGGCTCGGCACCACCGCGCCGCGGACCATTTCGAATCCCATTACCGTCAGCGGCATCGCCTTTCTTGATCCCGGCCTTACCCTGAGCGGTCCCATGACGCTGGGCTCGAACCCGGTCCTCATTCCGGCTGCCACCACCACGGGATCGGTCATCGTGTCGGGCATCATTTCCGGCAACTCCGGCCTCAGTATCGGCAGCAATCTTGGCTCAGCGATCATCCTGACCGGCGCCAACACTTACACGGGCGCCACGACGGTCAGTAGCGGGGCGGTTCTTGG
>JBOHXO010000547.1:0-2521 GCA_050737475.1 Chthoniobacterales bacterium | reverse complement strand
TGCTTGCCGCGAGCGGGTTCGAACGGGTGGCTATTTTCGACGCAACGACCGGCCGGCTCGTGCACGAGTTGAAATACGGCGGCAACGAACACGCGTATGCGGTCGCATTTTCCAGCGATGGAAAATTGCTCGCGACAGGCGGCGACGATGCGCGCATTCGGATCTGGCACACCGCGGACTGGAGCGAGTTGAATCCGGGCACGGGTCACGAGGGACCGGTCACGTCCATCGCGTTTTCGCCGGATGGCGCGACGGTGGCCACAGGCGGCCGTGACCGGAGCTTGCGACTGTGGGATTGGCGGGCGGAACGTGAGGTGTGGAAAATTCCGGATCTCGGTGCGCACTGGTCGGTGGACAACATCGCGTTTTCGCCGGACGGCACGAAGATCGCCGCGTATGCCGCACTCGGGAACGGGCGGAATCCCGTCTCGATCCGCAGTACCGCAACGGGCGCCGAACTCGTTTCCATGAACCCGCAAACCAATGCAAGCGCGCTCGCGTTCTCGCCGGATTCGCGGCAGTTGATCACGTCCGGACGCGATGGCTCGATCATGATTTGGGACGCGGACACGGCCACGCTCGTGCGGCAGATTGGAAAATGGAAGGGCGACGTCACCGGGCTGCGCGTGTTGCCGGGCGGGCGGGAAGCGGCGTGGATGGGAGAATACCAGGGGCTGGGCATTCGCGATCTTTCCACCGGCAACGACGTGAAAATATTCAAGGGCGGCAGTCATCACGGCGGGCGAAATCTCGAGCAGGCCGGCTCGCTGCTCTCGGCGGGCTCGCGAGTCTGGGATTTATCGTCGGGAAAAGTCGTTTCGAAGGACGACGGCTCCGGCAATTCCGCCCCCACCGCGATCTCCGCCGACGGACGGCTCGTCGCATGGGTCCGCTCCGGACGCATTCACATTTGGGAGCTCCTGACCCGCGAGGAAATTCACGCCTTCGGTCCGCTTGCGTGCGATGTTTACCAGCTCGCGTTCTCGCCCGACGGCACGACGCTCGCGAGCGCGGAGCACGACGGCAGCGTGCTGCTTTGGGATGCCACCGGCGGTCAGCCAAAGCCGAAACTCGTGCGGGATTTCGACGTCCTTTGGAAGAAACTCGGCTCGGACGATGGCTGGGCCGCGCGACAGGCCATGTGGCAGCTGGCAAAAGCGTATTTTTTCCTGCCCGTGGGAAAACTTCGCGAAAAATTGCCGCCGGCCACGAAACCGACCAACTCGCAACTCGAATTCCTGCGCGACCAGTTGAGCGATCCCGATTACGACAAACGCGACGAAGCTGCGCGCAGTTTGCTGGACCTCGGCGTGGCGCTCTCGCCGGAGGAAATTCAGGCGCTGCGACGTCCGCTTCCGCCGCCGCTCGGCATGCCCATCATCGTGAAACCGGTGCATTCGTGGTCGTTCCTCATTCTCGGAAATCCGCTCGAAAAAGTGCTGCCGCCGCAGATCGTGGATATCGCGCGGGAAAGCACATGGGTCGCCCCCGTCCACAAGACCGAATATGGCCCCGCGCCTTTGTTGATGCCGGGCCCGGAGCGATTGCGGCAGGAGCGCGCGATCGAGGCGCTCGAACATTGCGGCACTCCCGAGGCCATCTCATTTTTGCAGAATCTCGCCGCGGGATGGCTGCCGCATCCGCAGACAATCGCCGCGAAGTCCGCGCTCAGTCGGCTGGCTGGCGCATCGAAAAACGGTAAACCGTCGTCGAAGTAAAAACCTCGCCGGGCCGCAGCACAGTGGTCGGAAAATTCGGGTGGTTGGGGCTGTCGGGGAAATGCTGCGTCTCGAGGCAGAATCCGCTGCGTGGCGGATACGTGTGGGTACCGCGGCCCGGGCGGTCGCCCAGCGTGTTGCCGGTGAAGAATTGCACGCCGGGCTGCGTCGTCAGCATTTCGAGCACACGTCCGCTTTTCGGATCGTAGACGACCGCGCCCTGGCGGAGACCTTCGCCGTCGAGCACGTAGTTGTGGTCGTAGCCGCCGGTGAGTTCCAGCGCGGGAAATTTATCGTCCACGTGATCGCTGATGCGCGTGGGCTTGCGAAGATCCATCGGCGTGCCTTCCACCGGGGCGATCTCGCCGGTGGGAATTTGCGCCTCGTCGGTGGGCGTGTAATGGCTGGCGTTGATCTGCACGATGTTGTCGGTGATGAGGCCGCTGCCTTCGCCGGAGAGATTGAAGTAGGTGTGGTTCGTCGGATTGACGACGGTCGGCGCGTCGGTGGTGATGCGGTAGTCAATGCGCAGGTCGTTTTCGTCGCCGAGCGTGTAGGTGATTTGCTCGTCGAGCTTGCCGGGGAAGCCGCTCTCACCGTCGGGACTCACGTATTCGAGCATCACGCCCACCCGTCCCTCCTGCTCAACGGTTTTCCCCTTCCAGAATTTCCTGTGGAAGCCCTCCGGTCCACTGTGGAGCAGGATGCCGCCCCAACGTGCCGGGAGCGGATAGGTCTTGCCGTCGAGCGTAAACGAGCCTTTCGAAATGCGATTCGCGTAACGGCCGACGGTGGCGCCGAAG
>JBOHXO010000546.1:0-4417 GCA_050737475.1 Chthoniobacterales bacterium | reverse complement strand
GGGAGAGTGCGAAGCCGCCCGTATCCAGCGTGCTCTGGATGTTGAGAGCACCCGTGCCTGAGGTTGTGAAGACCGAGGCGGTCCCGAGGCTGAGCGACACGGTCATGGTCTGCGTGCTGCTCGAGTTGTTTACGATGCCGGAGGCACCAAGGTTCAGGGTCTTGGAGCCGGAGAATGTAAAGGCGCCCGCCCCACTGGCGAAGATGAGCCCTGCGACGCTGCGGGTACTTCCCGTGGAGAGGTCGGGCTGATTGGTTGGACTGGCCGTGCCAAACAATGCGATGTCCGTGGTCAGGCTATTGGCGGGGGCATTATTGCCGACCCAACTGCCACCATTGGTGAATCCTGTATTCGTGTTATTCCAGGTGATGGTGGCGGCATGCAGGCACCCACAAGTTCCCAGCAGAATGGCTGAACGCCAGCTGGCAAGTTGTCGCCACAACGGCACATGATGGAACTGTAAACGCATTTTGCCTGCATCTTCTTGCGCATGTATGCGGCAAAAAGTCTACAAACATAGCTTCCAAATGGCCAAAAAAGCAACCGTTTATGGTCGCCCAAGTCTTCTGTTCCTGCTTAGGCGCCCAGATAGGCTTCCCGAATTCGCGGATTTGCGAGCACATCGGCACTGTCGCCGGTGAGGGTGATGGCGCCGGTTTCGAGGACGGCCGCGCGGTGTGCGAGACGTAGCGCGATATTTGCATTTTGTTCGACGAGGAGAATGGTGACGCCGGTCTGGTTGATCTCGCGGAGGACGTTGTAGATCTCCTTCACGAGTTTCGGGGCGAGGCCCATGGAGGGTTCGTCGAGGAGGAGGACTTTCGCACGGCTCATCAACGCGCGGGCGACGGCGAGCATCTGTTGTTCGCCGCCGGAAAGTGTGCCGGCGGGCTGGGCGAGGCGTTCGCGCAGGCGCGGCAGTGCGGTGAGCCAGCGGTCGAGGTCGTCGGCGATGGCCTTCGTGTCGTTGCGGGTCCACGCGCCGAGTTTCAGATTTTCCAGAACGGTGAGGTTGCCGAAAATTCCGCGCCCTTCGGGAACCTGCGCCATGCCGAGGGCGACGATTTTATCCGCGCGCAGGCCATGCAGGTCGCGGCCATTCAATTTCACGCTGCCGCCGTGGCGAAGCTGCGCGGAGATGGCGCGGAGCGTGGAGGTCTTGCCTGCGCCGTTTGCGCCGATGAGGGTGAAGATTTCGCCCTCATGCACGTCGAAGGAAATCCCTTTCACGGCGTGGATGTCGCCGTAGGAGACGGTGAGGTTTTCGACGGTGAGCATGAGGGTTTTGGACAGAATTAACGGAATTGACGGAATTTTCGGGGCAGTATCAGGAATCCAATTTTGTAAATTCTGTTAATTCTGTCTGATTGTTTTCATGCCTGTTCGAGTTCGGTGCCGCCGAGGTAGGCGTCGATGACTTTTGGGTTTTCGCGAATTTCCGTGGGCGTGCCGTCGGCGATGGTGTGGCCGAAGTCGAGCACGGTGATGCGGTCGCACAGGTTCATCACGAGATGCATGTGGTGCTCGATGAGGACGAGGGTGACCTTGAATTCGGTGCGGACCCAGCGGAGGAATTCCGTGAGAGCGGCGGTCTCGCCTGTATTCATGCCGGCCGCGGGCTCGTCGAGGAGCAGGAGCTGCGGTTTGAGGGCGAGGGCGCGGGCGATTTCCAATTTGCGCTGCAGACCGTAGGACATGTCGCCGGCGATGTCGTGCGCGTGGCCCGCGAGGCCGAAGGGCTGGAGCAGCGTCATGCTTTCCTCGATGGAATTTTTTTCGTCGCGGCCGAGGCGGGGCAGCCGGATCATTGCCTCGACGGGCGAGTAGTGGAGCTGCGAGTCGAACGCGATGCGGACGTTGTCGAGGACGGTGAGATTTTTGCAGAGCCGGATGTTCTGGAACGTGCGGCCGATGCCCTTGAGCGCGATGCGGCCGGGGCGCAGGCCGGCGATGGATTCGCCGCGATAGCGGATGGCGCCCTCGGTCGGCTTGTAGATGCCGGTGATGAGGTTGAAGAGCGTGGTCTTGCCGGCGCCGTTCGGTCCGATGATGCCGTGCGCGTGGCCGGTGGCGACGGAGACGTTGCAATCGGAGATGGCGCACAGGCCGCCGAAGCGCTTGGTCACGTTTTCGATTTCCAAAAGCGCGCTCATGTTTTCGGCGGAGCGGTTGCGGGCGAGCCCCTGGTGAATAATTCGCCTTTCCTGGAAAGCTCACGCTTTGGAAGGAGCCATGGCAGCTCGCGCATGCCCATGATTCCACGCGGGCGGAAGAGCATGAGCGCGATGAGCATTGCGGAGAGAATGACCATGCGCCAGTAGCCGAGGTTGAAATATTCCAACGCGTAGAAAAGAAAGGTGAAGATCACTGCGCCGAGGATCGAACCGCCGAGCGAGCTGACGCCGCCGAGATAGACCATGACGAGGATTTCCGTGGACTTCACGATGTCGAAATATTTCGGGTTGATGAAATTCAAGTGGGAAAAAAGCGCGCCGGCCACGCCGCCAAAAAACGACGAGACGACGAATGCCAGAATTTTCGCCTCGCGGACGCGCACGCCCATGGCGTTCGCGGCGATCTCATCCTCGCGGATGGCGATGATCGCGCGCCCGAACTTCGAGTAGATAAGATTGCGGATGACGAAGATCGTGACCACGACCCAGAAAAACGTCCACGGCAGGGTGGTGAGATTGGTGACGCTCAGACCGCTGGGGCCGCCGACGTAGGGGATGTTTTCCAACGCCGATTTCACGATCATGAGGAAGGCGAGTGTAATGATCGCGAGATAATCGCCGCGCGTTTTGAACGAGAGTAGTGCGAGGAGAAAACCGATGACTGCTGCGACCACTCCGCCGAGAATGACGGCCACCGGAAAAAGGACGGGGATATTCGGCAGCAACTTCATGGTGAAGATCGCTGACGCATAGGCACCGAGGCTCATGAATCCAGCGTGTCCGACCGAGAACTCGCCCATGTAGCCGTTCACGAGGTTGAGGCTGGCGCAGAGAATGATGTTGATGCCGATCGTCATCAGGATGATCTCGGCATAGCCGCTGAAAACCGGCACGTATTGGGAAACGACCGCGACCGTGAAGCCGAGTGCGAGCAGGGAGGGGAGGATCCATCGATTGCGCGCGAGGTTGGAGAGGAACGCGCTCATGATTTTCTCACGCGAAGGTGCGAAGGCGCGAAGAGGAAAAGGAAATCAAAAACTTCGCGGCTTTGCACCTTCGCGTGAGTCTTGTTCGTGAAACTCATACCTTCACGTTCGGCGCTTTTCCAAGCAGGCCGTAGGGTTTGAAAATCAGGATGACTAAAAGCAGCGAGTAGCAAATGAGGTCGCGGTAGGTGGACGGAAGGATGACGATCGCGATGACTTCAACCGCACCGAGAATGAAGCCGCCGAGCACGGCTCCGCGAATACTTCCAATGCCGCCGACAACCGCGGCTATAAAGGCCTTCCAGCCAATAAGGATACCAATGTCGGAGCTGATGACGGGATAGGAAAGTCCGTAGAGCATGCCGGCCGCGCCGCCGAGTCCGGCGCCGATCAAAAAGGTCATTGAAATGATGTTATCCACCGGAATGCCCATGAGCGGGACGGTGCGCGAGTCGAAAGAAATGGCGCGCATTGCCATGCCGTAACGGGTTTTTCGGATCAGGAAATCCAGCGCGACCATAAGCGCAATGGACACGCCTATGATCAGAAGTTGAAGCGTGGTGATCGTGAGCGTGATGGGGGGATTACCGGCGATGGGGCTCGCGACCTTGAGCAGTTCGAAGGTCTTGATGTCATACAGTACCGGCATCGGCTGCGAGGATGGATACTTGAGGAGGGTGACACTCTCGATGAAGAGGCCGCAGCCGAGTGCCGTGATGATTGCGGAAACCCGCGGAGCGTTGCGCAGCGGGCGATAAGCCACGCGCTCGATGAAGGCGCCGAGAAAACCGATGATGCCCATCACCAGCACAAGGATGATGACGAGAATCAAAAGGGAGGGGAGGAAGTTCAGGGCTGGCACCAAAACCGCCGCGAGCAACATGCACGCGAAGGCGCCGAGCATGAACAGGTCGCCGTGGGCGAAATTGATCATGGTCAGCACGCCGTAGACCATGCTGTAGCCGAGCGCGATGAGTGCGTAGATCGAGCCCTTTTGCAGGGCGTTGATCGTTTGCTGCGCGAGGTAGAGAAGGTCCTGGAGCATTTAGGAAAATGCGAAATGCGAAATGTGAAATGGGGAATGAAGACCCGCGCGTTGCACGGCTAGCTCATTTCGAATTTCGCATTCCCAATTTCCCATTTCCTCAGGGCTGCGCGTTGGCGACCCAGATGAACTTGCCGTCCTTGACCTGGAGGATGACGGCGCTCTTGATCGGGTCGCCGCTGCCGGGGACGAACTGCATCGTGCCGGTGATG
>JBOHXO010000545.1:0-2256 GCA_050737475.1 Chthoniobacterales bacterium | reverse complement strand
CACGCGAGCAGCTCGCGGCAGACCTCGGCGACCTGCTGGCGCGGGACTTCGAGCTTGATGCGCGAGCCTTCCTGCTCGATGACGCGGCCGAGGCGCGCGAAATCGGCGTCGCATTTCGAAGCAAATTCCACCTCGAGCAATTTCGTGACGGCGAAGCGGTCGAGCACGGAATCGAGCGGGCCGTCGAAAAATATTTTGCCGTGGTCAATGAGGATCACGCGTTCGCACAGTTCGGCGATGTCCTGCATGTAATGGCTCGTGAGCAGGATCGTGATGCGATTTTCCTCGTTGTAGCGCTTCAAAAACTCGCGCACTTTTTTCTGGCTGATCACGTCGAGTCCGATGGTCGGCTCGTCGAGGAAGAGGACCTTCGGGTGGTGCAGCAGCGCGGCGATGAGCTCGAACTTCATGCGCTCGCCGAGGCTGAGCTCGCGCACCATCACGCCGAGCTTGTCGCGGCAATCGAGCAGCGCGGTGAGCTCGTCCACGGTGTGCTGGAAATCCGCGCGCTCGATGCCGTAGATGGCGCGGTTGAGCTCGAGCGATTCGCGCGCGGGCAGATCCCACCACAGCGCGTTTTTCTGGCCCATGAGCAGGCTGAACTGGCGCTTCATCGCGTTCTTGCGGTGCCACGGCACGAAGTCGAGCACGGTCGCCTCGCCGGCGCTGGGCTGCACGAGGCCGGAGAGCATTTTGAGCGTGGTCGTCTTGCCTGCGCCGTTCGGTCCGAGGAAGCCGACGAATTCGCCCGGCTCAACGGAAAAACTTACGCCGTCCACCGCGGCGGTTTCGTCGTAGCGGCGCTTGAACAGGCCCTTGATAGCGCCGGCGATCCCGTTTTCCTTGCGGTAGACGCGATAGACTTTGCTGAGTTTGCGAACCTCGATGGCGGGCATGGCGGGTTGGTTATCTACCATGGAGGGCATGGAGGACATGGAGAAATTTCACATCCACCATGATCTCCATGGTTCAACGAATCGCTGCGATCTGGCGCTTCGCTTCGTAGAGCGCGATGCCGGCGGAGGTGGCGAGGTTCAGGCTGCGGGCGTTTGCGGCCATCGGAATGGTGAGGCAATGCGGTTCGTGGGCGGCGAGGAGGGATTCGGGGAGGCCGCGCGTTTCGCGTCCGAAGACGAGATGGTCGCCGTCGCGGAATGCGGCGGTCCAATACGCGCGTTGCGTCTTGGTCGTGAAGTAGAAAAAGCGCGCGTCGGCGCCGGCGGCGGATTGGAGCGCGGCGAAGTCGGGCCATGTGCGAACGTCCACCTCGCGCCAGTAATCCATGCCGGCGCGGCGCAGCGATTTGTCGTCAATCGAGAATCCAAGCGGCTCGACGAGGTGCAGGCGCGCGCCGGCGGCGAGGCAGAGGCGGGCGATGTTGCCGGTGTTCGGCGGAATTTCCGGCTCGATGAGTACGACGTGGAGCATCGAGGGATTGTGGGAGATGGAATTTGAAACGTGAAATGATAAAGCGTGCGCGCTAGCTTCGCGCTTCGACCAAACGACGCTTCCATAGTTCAACGGATAGAACGGAGGTTTCCTAAACCTTAAATCCGGGTTCGATTCCCGGTGGGAGCAATTTTTTCAATGACCACGCCCGAGAATATTCACACGCAATTTCACCGGTTCCTCCAGCCTGCGGACAAGCAGCGGATGCTTGGGCAGCGCGGGGTGGTGGCGTGGTTGATCGGGCTTTCCGGCTCCGGGAAATCCACCATCGCGGCGGCGGTCGAGCGGGCGCTGCACGACGAGGGAAGGTTTGCGGTGATTCTCGACGGTGACAACCTGCGCTCCGGGCTCAACAAGGATTTGAAATTCTCCGACGAAGATCGCCGCGAGAACATCCGGCGCGTGGCCGAGGTGGCGAAACTTTTTGCGAGCCAGGGCGTGATCACGCTTGTGTCGCTGATCACGCCGCGGGAGGAATTTCGCGCGGCGGCGCGGGAAATCGTCGGGCCGGAGTATGCGGAAATTTACGTGAAGGCGCCGTATGATGTGTGCGCGGCGCGCGATCCGAAAGGCCTCTACAAAAAGGCCGCGGCGGGCGGAATCGCGAATTTCACCGGCAGGGACAGCGGCTTCGAGGAACCTGCGAACGCGAATCTTGTGCTGGACACGGCGGCATCGTCCGTGGAGGAATGCACGGCTCGTTTGGTCGCATTTCTGCGCGAGCGGATGCGGCTCGAATCGCCGTCTGAAAGTCCAGAGTCGTAAAGTCGAAAGTCTTCGACCTGAGACTTTCAGACCCTCGACCTT
>JBOHXO010000544.1:0-4793 GCA_050737475.1 Chthoniobacterales bacterium | reverse complement strand
TTGAACGCCAGCCCGGCGGCCTGCTTCGGCATGGGAATCGGAATCTGCTTCGCTTTTTCGGGATTCGGCTCCTCGCCCTCGCCGAGGTTGTTCGTCTGCTGCACGCACAGGAAAACCTGCGTGACCTTGAAATCGTCGCGCACCTCGAAGCGCAGCCGCGGCTTTTGCGTCGCGACGAGATTCACCTTCTCGGGCTGGCCCTCGGCGAGCGTGATCTCGGGCGGTTTGTCCGGAACGACTTCGATGGCGTAAACGGTGTTGTTTTGCGAGACCATGTCGCGGTCGTTCTTGAGCGCGATCCAGAGGCCCTCGAGGCCGTCCTTGGGAATATCGAAGACCGTGCTGAAGCCCTTGCGGTCGGCGCCTTCGGGCTTGAGGTCAATGAAACTGTTCCTCCCGGTGAGCACGAGGCGCAGGGCCTTGAGCGGCTGGCTCGATGAGCCGGTGATTTTCAATTTGCTGCCCGCGAGCAGGCTGAGGCTGCCCGGCGTGAGCTGCGTGGGCGGCAGGCCGGTGTAGGGCGGATTCGTGACCTCGAACTTGATCTGCTCCACTACGGGCGGATGGATCAACTCGACCTTGAATTCATCGCCGCGGCCGTCGTTGAGGTAAAAGCGATACGTGAGCGGCTGCTGGACGTTCGGGAGTTCGAGCGAAAATGTATCCGGGCTCGAGGCCTTTGGCGTGACGGTCACCATTTCGGGTTTCCGTCCCTCGTAGGTGACCTCGACGCGGCCCGAGCGCGGCAGCACGCCCTTTGCTTTCGCGGAGAGTTCGATGGTCTTGCCGATCGGCACCTGGAAATCCTCGCTCACCTTGACCACGATGGTCTGCGTCGGCAGCGGCACGTTCACGAGCAACATGCGCTGGAGCAGGATGAAGCTCTTTGGCGCGAGCCAGACGATGAGGCCGCCGGCCACGACCACGAGCGCGATGGCGAGCAGCACGAGACGCATGAGTTGCTTCCATTGCACGGCCAGCCGCAAATCGAGCTGGGCGACACGGGCGTTCATTCGCTCCAGCAATGCGCTGACAAGCATCTGCGAGCCATCGGGATTGCGGGCGAGCTGCACGGCGGAGATGAGGCCGGTGCGCAGGTCGGGCCAGTGCCGTTCCGCGTAGAGCGCGGCTTCGTCGGGCGTGAGCCGCCTGCTCCATGGCAGGATGCCGAAGCGATAAACGATGAATCCAAAAATCGCGATGTCCGCGAGGAGGAACAACGCACGCACGCCGCGCGCGATATCGAAGAGCCAGTCCACGGTGCCCTGCACAAGCACGAAGCCGCACAGCGCAACGACGATCCACAGCACGCCCTCGGCCCACGAAACGTGCAGCACGCGCGAGGCCAGCGCGCTGAGCCTGCGGACGATTCCGCGGGGCAGCGCCTTCGGCATGCGGCGCAATTCCGCGCGGTTCACCGCGAGCGCGAGCCCCGATTTTTTGCGAACGGATTTTTTCGTGGTTTTGCTCATTTCAATTGCCAGAGCCTCCTGAACAGCCACTCGGCGGCAGCCAGCCCGACGAGGACGACCATCCACCATGGAGAATAAAACAACTCACGTTTCTTGAAAGTGGGAACCGTCGCGCTGCGGCTCGAAACGAGCTTCGGCAGCTCGTTGAGGTTTTCCTCGCGCAGGAATTTTCCGCCCGATGCGTCGGCCATCGCCTGCAGCAGCGAGGCGTCCATCGCGGTCTCGGCCTGCTCGAGTTTTGGGGGCACGACGTTGAATTTCAAAATTGCCTTCGGATCCATGAGCGTCGAGAAGCGATACTCGCCGGCCGCCCGCGGCGTGAACTCGGCCTGGTAATTCCCCTGCTGGTCGGGCACCTCGATGAGGCGCAACTCGCTCGGCTCATCCTTCGTCCCCTCGCCCGCGGCCTTGAAAACAAGCGTGCCCGGCACGGTCGCCTCCTTGAGCGGCGCGAACGATTGCGTGAAGAGCTTGCCGGAGATGATGACTTTTTCGCCGACCATGTATTCAGGGCGGTCCACCTTGAGCTGCGTGCGCGTCGAGGCGCCAAGCTGCCGCTCGAGCGAGAAGTTCTGGATGATCTGATTCCAGATTTTTGAATAAAATTTTTCGCCCAGGTGGCTGCGCCAGCGGTAAGTTTCGTCGAAGCCGAAATACATCACCGCGCCCTGCCCGTAGGTTTGCTGCGCGAGCACGGGATTCGGCTCGCCGGCGACGGCGTGGTCGGTATTCGTGTCCACGAGGAAGACCTGCGCCATGGGTCGCGCGCCGGCGACACGCGCCGTCCATCGCACGCCCGGGAACGAGTTCCATATCTGCCGGTTTTCGAGAGTGTCGTCGGAGAGACGCAGCAGCGGCGAATATTCGCCCATGGTCGTGAGCTTGAGCAGAATGGGCTCGCGGCTGCGCTCGGTGATCTGGTCCTCGGAGAGACCCGTATCGAGCTTCACCGGGAGCAGCGGCTCGAGCGGCGTGCCGGCGTAGTGGAACGGATCGTTTTTCGGGCCGGCGAGGAAGATGAGGCCGCCGCCGAGATCGCTCACCCATTCGTTGATGAGCTTCATGTTTGCGTCGCCGAGCGCCTGCGGATCCACGTCACCGATGATGATGATTTCGTTCGCGACCACGTCGGCGCGGTTCGTCGGGAACCCTGGCAGGAACGGGCTGTCCGGCTCGTCACCGAGGTCGTCGCCGCCATCGAGAAGCACGCATTTCACGGAAAGGCGGCGGTCGCGCTGCAGCGTCGCGAGCAAATAGCGGAAGTCCCAGCGCGGTTCCTGCTCGATGTAGAGCACCTTCACCTGGCTGTCGAGCACGCGCACTTTCGTGGTGGCGGTGTTGTTGGTTTTTTCGGATTCGCCGTCCACCGGCGCGATCGAGGCCTCCATTTTCACCTCCGCTTTTTCCTGCGGCTCGTAGCCGAGGCGATATTCGGTCTCGCCGTCGCCGTTGAGCTTCACCTCCTGCTCGTCCACGGTCTTTCCATCGGCCTTGAGCACGATCTTCGCCATGCGGCCGGTGTAGCCGGGGGCGCGGACTTTCACGGTGAACTCGGCGCGTTCCTTGATGAATGCGCCGCGCGGGCCGGCGAGTTCGCGCACGATGATGTCCTTCGGCCCGACGATGCCGACGCCGTAGAGGAAAATCGGAACGCCGTCCTGCTTCGCGAGGTCGGCAATTTCCTCGGGCGGCGTGCCGGTGTTGTTCGCGCCGTCGCTCACGACGAGCACGCCGGCGACGGGCTGGCCGCGGTTGTCCTCGAGCACCTGGCGCAGCGAATCGCCGATGGCGGTGACATCGTCGTCGTATTTGAGCCCGTCGAAAAATCCCTGCGCGTCGGCGATGCTGATCGGATCGCTGGCGCTCACGCCCGAGCCCATGCCGCCGAGTTTTTTGGCATCGCGGCCGAAGCGGTAGAACTCGAGATCGGCGCGCTCCTGCAGGCGCGGCCAGAGCTTGAGTGTGTCGTTCCCCGCGAGCGCCTTGAGCAAATCGCCGCGGGAGACGTTGACCCATGGATCAATGCCGCTGGGCGGACCACCGGTGATTCCCGACGTCGGCGAGATGAGACCGGCGGCGATGGCGGCGCGATTGAGATCCTCGTTGGACACGCGGTGGTCCTTGATCTGCATGCTCTGCGTGGTGTCCACGAGCACGAGCAGGCGCTCGCGAACGGGCTCGTTCAACGTGAGCAACAGCACGGGCTTCACGAGGAGGAAAAGGAAGACGGCGACGAGTGCGAGCCGCAGCGTGGTGAGGAGGCCGCGCTGTTTGCGCGAAAGGTCGCCCGCGCCCCAGCGGTAGAGCCACCAGATCGCCACGCCGAGCACGAGGAACAGGAAAAACGCCCAGCCCCAGCTGATGCCTTCGTAGCCGATCGCCGCCTCGGTGCTGCCGCCGGACGGGGACGGGAAAAGCTTGTTGAGGAGCGCGTTCATTATTTGGCGAAGCTGAAACGGTGCGCGAGCGTCATCTCAATGAGCGCGACGATGAGGGCGAACCAAATGAAGAACGTCCAGAATTCGCGCCGCACTTTCACGGGTTCGGCAGCGACGGTCTGCGCGGTGCCGGAGGTCGCTGATGCGGGAGTGTTGAGCGTGGCGAGCTTCGAGGCATCGGCCATGCGGAGGTCGGATTCCTTCGCGTCCATTTGCACGGCGAACGCGGCGACGGGTTTGTCCACGCCGGCGACGGTGAAGCGATACGGGCCGGTCTTCGCGGTGTCGCGATAGCGCACGACGGCGTCCTGGTTCGAGAGTTCGACCTTGCCCGCGGCGCGTGGCTTGCCGTTGCTGCCGGGGCTGATGACGGAAACTTCGCGCGTGACGAGGTCGCCGGGCACGCGGCCCTGGAAGACGGCGCCGGGCGTGAGCGTGAGCGACTGGGCGTTTTTGTCGGGCGAGAGGTAGCCGACCAGGCGCTGGAGCAGCGGCACGAAATTCGGATGGATGGGCAGGTTGTTGCCGTCCGTCGTCGCGGCCGTGCTGAAGAGCACGACCTTGCCCGCGCCATACGATGTCTCAACGGCGGCGGGCGAGCCGTCGGTGTATTTCACGATGACGAGCGACGCCGGCTTCGACTTGTCCTTTGGCGGCGGCGGAAGCTTGAGCGGGAACCACGCGGTCGCGCGCACGGTGCCGAGGCTGCCGGCGGTGGAGTCGTTCCACAACGAGGTGACGGGATGCGTGTAGCCGCGGGTCTGCCACGCGAGGCTCCTGCCGTCGCTGCCGGGTTGCTGGCGCGGGAGGAGTTTTGCGGGGAGCATGGCGCCGAGCACGGGGTCGTCGTTGTAGGCGGAGGGCTGGACTTGCGCGCCGGGGA
>JBOHXO010000543.1:0-4002 GCA_050737475.1 Chthoniobacterales bacterium | reverse complement strand
GCGCAAGCGCCTCGCCGCGTTCCGATTTGCCTGAAAGGCAGAACGGCGCTCGCGAAGAGCGCCGTTCCAAAAACGTCCGGCGGTCATGGACCGCCGCTGCAGCTACATTTCCTCGAGCGTCTTGCCCTTCGTCTCCTTGACCAGCTTCAGGATGAAGATGACCGAGGCGAGCGCGAAGAACGTATAGACGCCGTAGGCCGCACCGAGGCCCCAATGCAGGAGCATGATCGGGAACGTCATCGTGATCGCAAAGTTCGCGATCCATTGCGCGAATCCGCTGATGGAAAGCGCCGCGCCGCGGAACTGATTCTGGAACATCTCGCCCAGCATCACCCACATCACCGGGCCCCACGAAACGCCGAAGCAGAAGATGTAGGCCATTGCGGCAACAAACGCGACCGTGCCGATCCCTGGAGCGAGAGGCAGGAGGTTGTGTTTGTCATCGAGCGGCGCGGTGCCGAAAATGTAGGCCAGAATGCCAAGCGTGATCGCCATTCCGATGGAGCCGAACATCAGCAGCGGCTTGCGACCGACCTTGTCAATCAACGCAATTGCCACAAACGTGGAACCGACATTCACGCCGCCGCCAATCACGTTTTTCGTCAGCGCGTCGCTCTCGGAGAACCCGGCGGCCTTCCACAAAACTTCGCCGTAGTAGAAAACAACGTTGATGCCGACGAGCTGCTGCAGCACGGCGAGGCCGATGCCGACCCATAGGATCGGATGGATGCGGCCCGCAGCCTTGTCGTAAAGATCGGCCAGGCTCGGCTTGTGGTCCTTTTTCAAGGTGTCCTGAATCTCGCGAACCTTCGCGTCGGCGGATTGCGTATGGCCCAAATGCGCGAGCACCTGCTTCGCGCGGTCCACCTTCCCGGCGGCGACGAGGTAACGGGGTGACTCCGGGATGACGAGCAGAGAGATCAAAAAGACCACGGCGGGAATCATTCCCATCCAGAACATCCACTGCCATGCCTCGAATCCCCACCACAACTTGCCCGACGCCGTATCTCCCTCCGCCGCGCCGGCGATCAGGTAGTTGCTGAGAAAAGCGGCGAACAAACCGAGCACGATCGCGAGCTGTTGCATGGAGGCAAGGCGTCCGCGAATGGATGCCGGTGCAATCTCGCTGATGTAGGCCGGGCAAAGGACGCTGGCCGCGCCGATCGCGAAACCTCCCAGGAGGCGAAACGCGACGAATTGCTCCGACGAGTGCGCGATGCCCGATCCCCATGCGGCGACCGTGAACATGACCGCCGTGGCGAGCATGACGTTTTTGCGCCCGAATTTGTCGGCGAGGTTGCCGGCAATGAAAGCGCCACCTGCGCAGCCGAGCAGCATGGAGGCCACGTTGAAGCCCGTGCCGGCGTCCGAGGCATTGAATGCGATCTGCAGAGCGGCAACAGTGCCGTTGATTACGCCGCTGTCGAATCCGAAGAGAAATCCTCCGATGGCTGCGACGGATGAGATGAGAATGGCCTGGAGCACGTTGCCATGGGAACGGTCTTGCATAAATGAGGGGGTTGGTTGCGCGGGAGCTTAAATACTACCGGGGATGTGCATCGGTGTAGCGATCCGTGGAGCAGCGGGCAAGGCCGGACTGCGATCAACCGCCGATCAACTCCGCGCAGACTTTCGCGGCGTCGAAATATTTTTCCGCAAATGCCGCGGCGGCCTTCGAGTGGCGTTCGTAATTCGCGGCCACGTCCGCGATCGCCGCGACGGCGCCGTCCATGTCGTCGAACACGAGGGCACCCTCGCCCGCCGGCAGATATTCGCTCCAGCCCGTATCCTGCACGACCACCGGCTTGCCGAGCGCGAGATAGCACGCACTGCGGCAGCTGAACCATCCGCTGCGCGATTTCACGTAGCCGTTTTTTGCGATGCTCCACTCGGCCTTCGAGTTTGCGAGGAAGTCGTGATACGTCGCGTAGTCCGGCAGATACACGTCAGGCTCGATGATCGTCCAACCTGCCGCCTCGAGTTTTTCAGTCGGGCGGTTGCGGCCCACGCCCTGGCCCATGCCGAGCACGAATTTTTCCGTCGTGTGCATGGGCAGATCGAAGAACCGCGAAAACTCGATGTCCTTCTGCCCGTAATCCTCGCCCTCGAATTGCTTCGGCGGATAGCTCGCCCAATTCATCACGGTCGTCCACGCGTCGCGCGCGATATGCTCCGCGGTCGGCGGCAGCAAATTCTTCCGCCACCACTCGATGGAAATCGGCTGCACGGTCGGCCGCCACGCGATGCCCGCGGTCGGCACCCTGCAGCCGGGCCGCCCCACGCCGAGGCCGAACGTCCAGTGCTCGTCGTGCGCGAGCACATGATCGCGCACCTTGCCTGGCATGGTAAGGCCGATGTGCGTGAACATCGGATCGCCGTCCACGAAGAGTTTGCGCGGCACGGCGGCCGTCGCGTCGCGCAGCCAGCACGCGCCGGAGACATTGATCAGAATATCCGCCTCGCGAATCACGCGTTCCGAATCCGCGCCCGCCGGGCCGTGATACGTGTCGGTCGCCTCGTTGCGATAAATCCAGCGGTCGCCGAGATCGAACTCGTGCATCACGCGCTCGAGGTAATTCACGTTGTAGGAGCAATCCGCCGACGGTTCCTGCTTGATGGGATCGTAGGCCCACGTCGCGGTGTCCTCGAGATACCACACGTCGTGGCCGAGGTCGCGGAACCCGAGCACGTATTGAAGATAGTCCCACGTCACGCCGCCGAAGGCGTAGTTGCCCACAAGGCCGGTCACGAGAATGCGCATCGCGCGAGACTAGGAAATTCCCGCTCGCCTTACCAGCAACTGCTTGTCACTCATCACTCATCACCCGTCACTGCTTATGAAAATCGTCATCGGCGTCGGCCTCGCCTCAAGCCCGATTTCCTCGACTGGGCTCGCCTGGAATTTTCTCAACTGGGTGCTCGGCTTCCGCGAACTCGGCTGGGACGTGTGGATGACCGAGGCCATCTCGAGCAAAAAATGCGTGGACGCCGAATGGCGCAGCGTGCCCGTCGAGCAGAGCGCGAATCTCGCCTACTGGAACATGATGGTCGCCCGCTTCGGCCTCGCGGATCGCGCCACGCTGCTCATTGACGACGACGCTCCGGAGCTCGATCGCTTCCGCGATTTTTGCGCCGAGGCGGATTTGTTTTTGAATCTCTCCGGCCACTTCCGCAGCAAGGCCGTGGCGTTCCCGAAGGCGCTTAAAATCTACCAGGACGGCGATCCCGCATTCACGCAAGTCTGGGTCGAGAGCTACGGCGTGGACATGCATTTCGCCGAGCACGATCGCTTCATCACCGCCGGCACGCGGCTCGGCCAGCCCGGCGTTTTCGCGCCGACGTGCGGCATCGAGTGGATTCCCACGTTCCCCCCTGTGGTGCTTGAATACTGGCCGTTCAGCCCTCAGGAAAACTTCGACCGCTTCACCAGCGTCGCGCATTGGGAGGGCTACAAAAGCAGCGAATGGCGCGGAGAATGGTTCCACGGCAAGCGCGAGGAATTTTTGAAATTCACCGACGTGCCGCGCTCGGTCTCACGTCCCATCGAGCTCGCCACACACGTCAACACGCACGAGTCCGAGCTCGGTCCCTTTCGCGAAGGCGGCTGGAAATTCGTCGAGGCCGCGCCGATCTGCTCCACGCTCGACGCCTTCAGCGATTACCTCCGCGGCTCCTCCGCCGAGTTTTCCATCGCCAAGGGCGGGTATGTGATTTCACGCGCGGGATGGTTCAGCGACCGCGGCGTGTGTTACGCGGCATCCGGAAAACCCATCGTCGCGCAGGACACCGGCGTGGGTGATCTGCTGCCTGTCGGCGAGGGATACCATCCGTTCTCGACGCCCGCGGAAGCCATCGCCGCCTGCGAGCGCGTGATCTCCGATTTCCCCGCGCAACAACGCGCCGCCCGCTCGCTCGCCGAGGAATATTTCGACAGCAAAAAAGTGCTCAAGCGCCTGCTCGACCGGCTGTAGAAAGTCACAAGTCGGACGGCAGCGTTGATGG
>JBOHXO010000542.1:0-3653 GCA_050737475.1 Chthoniobacterales bacterium | reverse complement strand
CGGTTTGATCGAGATACCAATCGGCCGTCTCTCCGTCGGAAAACGTCGCCTTCCCGCTGATCATCGTGCCGGGCTTCATAATCTGGTCAATCGTCACCTGCACGCGTCCGCCGGCTCCCGGCAATGGCGGCGGCAGCGGCTCGTCTTCACTGGGCAACGGCGGTGGCTCAGGCGCGGCGGCGGGTTTTGGCTCCGGCTCGGGATCCTTCAGCTGGAGCTTGAGGTCGTCCACGAGCAGGCGCGTGTCGAGGTAGGTGAGCGAAAGCTGAAATTCCTCGCGCAGGCGCTTCTGCACCTCGGAAAGCCCGGCTCCGGCTCCGAGCCAGGTCGCGACGGCGGTCTTTTGTTCGTCGGTCAAAGTCATGGAAAAGCCCGCTATCGTTGCGAATTCCCACGCATCTGTCCCGAAAAAATCCGTGGTGAAGGGAAGCGCATTTCGTCGCGATTTGCCGCTTGGCGCGCGGGAACGCTTTTGTTTTCTGTGCGGGATGAAGTCCTTTCTTCTTTCGACGATCCTCCTCGCCGCAGGCTTTTCCACGGTCGCCGCCCAGACGACGCCGCTCACCGATCCGCTTCCCGAGGAAAAGGAAACTCCGATCACATGCGAGTTGAAGACGGCGCCATCGCGCGCGGGCATCCCGGTCTTCACGGAGGCGAAGGACGGCAAGGAGGCGGTGGGCACTTATCATTACAAACTGTGGATTCCAAAAGGCTACGCCGCCGCGCCGGCAAAAAAATGGCCGTGCATGTTCATCATGTCGCCGGGCGGCAACGCGGGCATGGGTTCGATGGGCGATTACCTCAAGGCCAACGGCTTCGTCGTCGTGATGCTCACGGAGGCGAAGAACGGCCAGTGGCCTCCGATCGTCGGAAATTTCCTGGCGGCGCACGACGATGTCGTGAAGCGCGTGCGCATCGCCGAGGGTCAGAAATATGCGACGGGATTTTCCGGCGGTGCGCGCGGGAGTTCGGTGTTCGTTCAGGCGCGGCCGGGATTCTGCGGCCTCGTGCTGCAGGGCGCAGGCGCCTCGCAGAGCACCGGCAACAAATACAACGTCACCGGCATTCGCGCGAATTCGAAGCTCTACACGGTGCTGACGATGGGAACCACCGACGACAACAAAAAGGAGGAGGAACCGTTGAAGCGGGCGCTCGGGGCGTCGAAGTTCGAGATCATCGAGTTCGAGGGCGGCCATCAGGGCGCGTCGGCGGAGGTTTTCGCGAAGGCGATGGATTGGATCAAAAGCAAGACGGGCGGCAGCGCATCGGCCTTCGGGCGCTGATCCGCGGAAGATCGCAAAAAATATTGTGCGCAGTGCGGAATCCCGGTTGAAAGTAGGCCCGTGATCCGCACACTCCTTCCCCTCGGGATGCTCGTCGCAGCGGCGGTGATCGCCCGCGCCGACCTGTTCTCCGAGCTTTCCACCGCCGACCAGAAAAAAGTGAAATCCGGCGGGCAGGTGATGACGACCGAGGTCCTCGACGGCTACCCGTGGCCGCGGGTTCGCGTTTATCAAAAGATCGAAGCCACGCCGCGCGAGGTGATCGCCGTGTTCACCGACTACAACAACGCCTGCCACTTCGTGCCGAATTGCCTGAAGTCGGAAATCTCGAAGAAGATCAACCCGCTCGCGACCGAGGTGGATTACGTGGTGGATGTGCCGATGCTCGCCGACGAAGCCTACACGGTGCGCGACACGCTCAGCGCCGCGCCGGGAGGTGCGTTGATGGTGAAATGGAAAATGCTCAAGGCCACGAGCATCGAGGAGAGCGAAGGCAATCTTTTCGCCGAGCCGTTTGGAGACAACGCCAGCATCATCCGCTACACGAATCTCGTGAAGCCGTCCTCCGTCGCCGCGCCATTGCTCAAGGGCGTGGCGATGGGCCAGATGAAGGACACGGTGCAGGCCATCGTGGACCAGGTCGGCAGGGTCAAAGGCAATCCCGCCGGACTCAAGCCGCATCTCGACCGGATTGACGCGGCGCTTGCGAAGTAGCGGGCCTTACTTCACGTGCGCCGCGGCCTTGTAGCCGCGCTGCAGCAGCATTTCGTGGATGGCGGCGGGATTTGTGATGCGTGCGTCGTAGGTGATCGTCACGCGTTCCTCGTCGAGGTGCGGCGCCACTTTTTTCATGCCGCGCACGCCCTTGAGCAACCGCTCCACGCGATGGGCATGCTCGATGGGCCGCTTGCCCTCCACGGCGATTTCGAAGGTTTCCCAGACGGGCTTGGCTGCGTGGAAGTCGTGGCGCGGGTCGCGGGGATCTGCAGGATTGTGAGTCATGAGTGTCTCGGATTTTCACAATATTCGCACCGCGCACGCCCTTTGCGCGGGGGAATTTTCGATTTTTGCGTTTTGCAATAGGCGTGACGCTTCACGCCCGGGCACCCATCTTCCGCGGATGGGTGGCCTGCTTTACATTCACGTGGCGATCAGCCTGGTGGGAATTGCATCGGGATTCATCGTGGTCTTCGGCATGCTCGCCGCAAAGCCGCTCCCGGGCTGGACGGCGCTTTTTCTGTGGACCACGGTGGCCACGAGCGCGACGGGGTTTCCTCTGCCAGCCGCGAAATTCCTGCCCTCTCACGCGATCGGCATCCTGTCGCTTATCGCTTTGGCCATCGCCCTTTACGCGCTTTACGGACGCCATCTCGCCGGTGCGTGGCGGAAGGCTTACATCATCAATGCGGTGATCGCGCTCTACTTCAATATGTTCGTGTTCGTCGTGCAGACATTCCGCCATATGCCGACGCTCAAGGCGCTGGCCCCCACGCAGACCGAGCCGCCTTTCGCCATCGTGCAGGGGGCGGTGCTCATCGTGTTCGTGCTGCTTGGTGTGGGCGCGGCAAAACGGTTTCAGCCTTCGCGGGAACGGTGAGCGATTAGCCAGCCGGGCGGGTTGACCAAAGCTCCCGACGCAACTATAAGTCGCCTCATGCCATCAAGGTTCGCCCCAGTGATCACCGCCGCATTCTTTGCGGTCCTATGCAGCGCCATGGCCGGCCCCGCCCCGAGCAGCGAAGACCTGGCCGCCGCAAATCGCTACTACGGCAAGCTCAGGGCGCTGCCTTTTCTCGATGCTCCCTACGAGCGGGTGGAGCAGCTTTTGGAAAAACTCATCGAGTTGAATCCCAAAAGAGCCGGGCTTTATTTTCATGTCGGAATGGTGAAAATCCGCCACGCGGATGTGATGAGCGACGAGGGCAAGGAAATGACGGGAAAATTGATCCGGGCCATCCAGCGGTCGGGATTGCCGGTGTCGTTGGTGGCCAAGCTCATCAAGAGCATGCGTATTTCTTACAACAACGCTTGCGGCGGTGGGAGCGGGGGCGGCGGATTCCCGGATGCGGGATTCACGCCGACACCAACGCCCACGCCGTAGCTCGGACGGACCGCGGCTATCCGCAGCCCTCGCCGGCGAATTTCTGCAACTCGTCCATGGGCACGTCGCGAATGTGCGTGGCGATGGACCAGCGGTGGCCCCACGAATCCTCGACGATGCCGTAACGGTCGCCCCAGAACATGTCCGCCAGCGGCATGCGCACGATTGCGCCCGCGTCCACGGCCCGCTGGAACGCGGCATCCGCGTCCTCGACCTGCAGGTGAATCGTCACCGACGATCCGCCGCGTGCCTTCGGGCCAAGGCAGCCC
>JBOHXO010000541.1:0-2807 GCA_050737475.1 Chthoniobacterales bacterium | reverse complement strand
CCACGACAGTTGGTTTTGAATTTCGGCCGCAGCATGATGCGGCAGATCAATCTTCTGCCGCGCCGTTCTGCCATCGTGCGTCCGAAACGCAACGCCACGAATCTTCGCCACGATCCGATCCTCGAGGAAGTCGCGCGCATGCTCCTGCGCCAGGTCGGCTGCCGCCGCATCGCGAGCATGGTCACCGTCTTGTGGAACCCGCGCATGCGCACCACTGCTGGGCTCGCGTGCTATCGCACCAAGCGGGTGATCCTCAATCCGAAGCTCATCGAGGTCTCCGCCGGTGAAGTGCAGCGTACGCTGCGCCACGAACTCGCGCACCTCGTCGCGCAGGATCGCGCCGGTCGTCGCCGCATCGCCGCGCACGGTGAGGAATGGCTGCAGGCTTGCGCCGATCTCGACATTCCCGACGAGAAACGCTGCCACGAACTGCCGTTCAAGCCGCGCCGCATCGCGCGGAAATTTTTCTATCAATGTCCCGCATGCGACACAGTGCTCTCGCGCGTTCATCGCGTGAAATCCCGCGTCGCCTGCATCAAGTGCTGCCGCAAGCACACCGGCGGCAAATATCACGAGCGCTACCGCTTCCGCGAAATCGCCGAACCCGGCGACCGTATCGCGGCCTGAAAAAATTTGAAGGTCGTATCAGATCATGCATGGCGAAAATGTGACGAACTTGTCACAATTACGCGCGTGACATGACGGTTGAGCTACAAATAGCGGGCGGAATCGCGCTGATCCTTTTTGGGATTCGCTTCCTCCGCAAGGGCCTGGACAGGCTCTTCGGGGGGCGGCTCGTCGCGTGGATTTCGCGCATGACCGAGCGTCGCTGGAAGGCGTTCGGCGCGGGTATCGTCGTCGGCACGCTCGCGCCATCCTCCACCGCGCTGTCGCTCATCACGCTGCAGATGGTGAACACCGGCCAGCTCACGACGCAGCGCATGCTCGCCGTGCTGCTCGGCGCGAACGTCGGAATGACGGTGATGGTGCAGCTCCTCGCCTTCCACGCGCAGGACCTCGCCGCATTTTTCATCGTCGCCGGCGTCATTGGTTTCCAATTCCTCCATCGCGAAAAACTCCGCGGCGTCGGTCAGTGCCTGCTCTCGCTCGGATTCGTCTTTCTCGCGATGCAATTGATCGGCTCGGGCGCCGCCGCGCTGAGCACGAACCCGGCAAGCGGCGATTGGATTCATCTCTTCGCGGGACATCCGCTGCTCATCTTCCTCTTCGTTGCGGGATTCACGATCTTCGTGCAAAGCTCCACCGCCAGCATCGGCTTCGCAATCGCGCTGAGCGGCAGCGGGCTTTTCGGTTCCGAGCTGCTCATCCCGTGGGTGCTCGGCACGAACATCGGCGTCTCGCTCACCAGCTTCGCCGCGGGCTGGGGCAGCATCGAAGGCCGTCGCCTCGCCATGGCGAGTCTGCTCGTGCGCATTGCGGTCGCCGCGCCATTCCTGTTCATCCCGCCACTGGCGCAGGCGCTCACGAACTTGATCCCCGACTCGCCGGGACACGAACTCGCGATGTTTCACACCGGCTTCAACCTCCTCGCCGGCCTCATCGGTGTTCCGCTCATCGGCCCGCTCACGCGGCTCGTGAAAGCCATGATCGTCCCGCGCGAAACGGCTTCCGGCCTGCCTTCCACGGCGACCTACCTCGATCCGCAGGCGCTCGAAAGTCCGTCGCTCGCGCTGGCCAACGCGACTCGCGAGACGCTTGCCATGGCCGACGGCGTGAAGGCGATGCTCGAGTATTTCTGGAAGGGCTATTCGGCCCGCGATCTCATGCTCATGCAGCGCGTGCAGCAGGAGGACGATCGCGTGGACACCTCGTATCGCGGCATCAAGGATTACCTCAGCCGTATCCAGGAGGGCATGAGCGAGGAGGAGAAGCGCTGGCAGCTCGCGCTCTTCACGTTTTCAAACGAATTGGAATCCGTCGGCGATCTCATCGAGAAAAACCTCTGCGACCTGCTCCGCAAGCAAACGGCCGACGGCACCTATCTGCCCGATCCGGATTACTTCGCATTGCTCGAGCTGCACGAAAAAGTGCTCGCGCGGTTCAATGTCGCGATTTCGCTGCTCGGCAATCGCGGCACGGCTCAGGCCAAGGCATTTCTCGCCGGCAAGGAAAGCCTCAACGAATGGTGCCGCGAAGCCCAGCGGGCGCATTATGCGCGGCTGCAGAGCGGAGGCGGCCAGCTTGCCGCCAGCGCGTATTTCCTCGATCTGCTCGACGGCTTCCGCCGTATCAACAGCCACATCAGCGCGATCGGCTACGCGTTTGCACCGGCTTCATCAAGGCGCCGCCCGCGAGCGAATCCGCAGGTGGAAGCGGTCAACGACGCGACACTCAAACCGCGCACGAATGGCTGAGTTTAATCGCCCAGATATTTTTCGAAGAAACTGGCGACGTCGCGGAGTGTATCGTTGCGCAGCCCGAAGGCGTGGCCTTTGCCTTTGTAAATGATCAGGCTCGAGCTGGCTCCCGCGCGCCGCAACGCCTGATCAAAAGGAGGCTTTGATCGAGCGGGACGAGATTATCCCTGTCTCCATGAATCAGCAAAACCGGCGGCGCATGCTTGCTGACGTAGGTGACCGGACTGGCTTCCCGCGCCAGTGCGAGGCGGTCTGAGACAGGGCCACCCAGTAGCTGTGCGACCAGGTTGTCACTGCGATTCTGTTTTTCCGGCGGCACAATCGCGATCAAATCGGTCGGAGGGTAAAGCGCGCAGATCGCCTTGATCGGATTGGGCGTGGTTTGTGGATCGAGGCCCAGCAGGAGAGCGAGATGGCCTCCTGCCGAAG
>JBOHXO010000540.1:0-4646 GCA_050737475.1 Chthoniobacterales bacterium | reverse complement strand
GCGCAATGCCTGCGGAAAGGTCTGCTCGAGCACATTCTCGCCGTTCATCACACGTCGCAGGACGGACAACATTTCCTCGCCCCGGCCGGTCTTGAGCAGAAACGCGCGCGCGCCGGCCCGTGCGGCGGCGACCAGATCGTCGTCGGTGCAGAACGCGCTCAGCACGACCGCGTATGTGCTCCAGCGCAGCGAACGGATGTCCTCGAGAATTTCCGTGCCGTCGCCATCCGGCAGGCGCAAGTCCACAAGCACGAGAGCCGGCTGCAACGCGGCCAGGAGCGTCCTCGCCTCGGCCACGCTGCAAGCCTGCCCGACGATTGTGAAGTCGGACTGGCTGGTCAGCAAGCCGCTCACACCGTCACGCACAAATGGGTGATCGTCCACGAGCAGCACGCGCGTCTGCACCAGCCCCGCGCGGCGCGCGGAGTGCGCGGAAAATTCATGCGAAGGCGAGGAAAAGAAATTGGAGGACTGCATTGATGTCAGGGCTTTGGTTTGTGTGTTTTTTCGCTCACCCCTCGATGGCCCTCTTGTCCCGGTCGCCGTTCACAGTCAGCCGCTCGAGCGGAGCCGTGATTTCGACGCGGGTGTTTGTGCGACGAATGCGGAAGGAAAATTGCGCGCCGATCTCGGCCGCGCGTTCGCGGAGGCTGGCCATGCCGATCCCATGCCCGGGACGGGGAGCGGCGGCCGCGGGCGCGGCGGGATTTCCGTCGTTTACGATCTTCAAAATGAGCCGGTTTTCAACCACCTCGAACACGATTGATATTTGTTTGGGGGCTGCGTGTGTAAGCGCGTTGTGCAGCGATTCCGTGACCATCGCTAGCAAGTGCTGTTCCGCGCGCGGCGAAAGTTGCAGTTCTCCCGCGCGATTTCGAAAAGAAACACGAACGCCGGACTGCATTTCCGTTTCATGCGCGAGTTTTGCAAGAGCTTCGGGCAATGTGCATTGGTCGAGCGCGGTGGGGCGCAGCATCAAAAGCGTGCGCCGCAATTCCTCCGAACTGCGCGCGGCTTGATCGCGAATTTTTTCCAGCCGCGAAGCAACGGCCTCCGGCATGCCCGTGCATTCCGCCCGCATGGCCTCGACCTGCAGCACGATGCCGGTGAAGGACTGCGCGAGAAAATCGTGCAGCTCCCGGGCGATACGGTTGCGTTCATTGACCAATGTGGCCGTGCGCTGGATCGCGGACATTTCCCCGAGCGCCAGCGCCAGGGCGGCCTGCATGGCGAGGGCTTTGACCGCGACATGACGCTCGCTGGATTCGTGGAGCGGCCGGTCGGTGAGAATCAGCATGAACCCCAGCGAGTCGTCGTCGAATCGCAGCGGCACGTGAATCATGTGGGAATTTCGGCCTGCCGCGACGGGCGCGCCCATGGCCGTGAGCAAATTTCGCAGGCGTTGCGAGCGGACGCTTTCGGATTTCATTTCCCCGGTGCGCCGCCATTTGTCGAACCGCGTGCGATGCGCCGCATGGCAGCGACGCGCCATCTCGTGGGCCGCGTCCGCCGGGACATCCACGCAGCCTCCGGGTTCGCCGATCCACGCGGGCGCGGCGAACTCGAGCACATCGCTCTGCCGCCACAGGCTGGCCCAATGTCCATGCAACAGCTCCATCGTGTTTTCGAGCGATCCGCGCAGCACGCCGCCGGGCCGGTCGGTGGGATTATGGGCGGCGATGTGCAGCAGTCGGTTGATCGTGAGCAGCTCCTGCTCCTGCTCGAGGGCGAGGCGTTTCTCCTCCAGCGCGCACTCGGCATCGTGCCTTGCGTCCGACAATTGCGCGAACTGGAAGGCCAGCGCCGCCTGGTGCGCCATGCCTTCCAGGAATGCCACCTGGGCCGGATCGATGTCCAACTCCGCTCGCTGGTGACTGATGAAGCCAATCAGCCGCCGGCCGAGTTTGAGCGGAACGAGCAGCGTGCCGTTGGCGCCGATCTTCCGGTAAAAATTCCGCACGACCGGCGGAACGCGCGGATCACGCGCCGGCACGAGCATCGTGACGCCATGCACGCGAATCAAATCCCGGTAAAGATGCGACAGCCTCCGCATGAGAAGGGGGTGCTTTCCCGCAAAAGCCTCGACGACCCGGCCGAGCTCCTGATCCCGCCAGTTGAACCAGCCGCGCCTGCCTTCGTGCGTCTGCTCGTCCAGCACCCAGAACGTCGTCCACAATCCGCCGCACTGGGTGGTGATCGTGCGCAGCAACGCGTTGATGAAATCGGGCAACTCGGGCGAGCGGGCGAGAAGCTCGAGCGTTTTGGCAACCGCCTGCGACTGGCTGCGGGCCACGCTTTCGGCCTTGCGCCGGTCGCGGGTTTCACGCCGCAGCGCCCCCTCGAGGTCCGAGGCAAGCAGACGGTCGTCTGCCCGCGCAACCGCGCGGGTGTTCCGATCGGAATTTTTGCTGTTTTCCCGTGTGCCCTCCTTCATGTGTTCCAACAGTGTAAGCGTTTTGCGTGCCCGACCGGCAATCCGTAAACTCCTCAATTACAGAATGGCGCAGCCAGCGGTCCGTGGCCGCGGGCCAGCGCAGGCCGCTGACGCGACAGTCGAAAAAAACCCGGCCGCCCGGGGGCACGTTTTATGTTGATAACTACGAGCCCGTGACCAGCCGGCGGCGAAAGATTGTGACAGCGAGGACGATCGCGCCAATCAGCAAATATCCTCGCGGCTCCGGAACAGGAGCGACCATGTCCGCCGAGGTCGTGCCCAGACGGAATTCATCCACGGTCGGAAGTCCTCCGCCAATGCCCTCGACGCCCCACCCCGTCAGATTTCCGATGTTGAGAGTTCTCGTGGACGCAGCGAAGCCCAGAGTTCCGGCGGCCGTGTCTTCGATGGTCGGATCAATCCACAGATTGATCTCCGAAGTCGTGAGGTCCAGCGACAACACAATGTAATGCGTGAAGGTGTTGCTGATGGTTAACGCATTTGTGAATGACCCCAGATCGAGCGGCGTCCATGAGCCGCCATTGGCCGTGGTGCCAAGGCCGAATTGATTGGTAACGCCATCGTTCGGGCCGCCGAATCCCACGAAGAGACTGGCCGTGCTTCCCGTAATCAATGCCCCCACGGGATCGCCGCCGGAGTCGCCGCCGCCCTGGATCAGGAAGCTCGCCCAGACCGTCCCGCTCGTGACCGGGCTCAACAAATTCTCGGTCGCTTTTCCGCCGTAGCCGATCTTCACCGAACTACCAGCGAGGATGATGCGCTTCCGCGTGTCTCGATTTTGCTCGCGACATTCGCGGCTGACGATTTCGCGATTCAACTGCCGAGGAATGCGAGCCGCGGTGCAGCCTGGAGGAATATGGGCCACGATGCACGATGGATATCCGCCGTCGGATGCAAGCCGTTCGTCGGGGACGCCATTCCCAGCCACGCACTGACGCCGGAAGTCGGGCTCATGGATCGCGGCGGCCTCATCGGATCGCGGCGCAGCAGGCCGGCGGACTCGAACTTGATGAGCAGGTCGCGCTGGCGTTGGCCGATGCTCGCGCTTTTGCGAATGTTCAACTTCAGCGGCATGAGTTCGAGATTCGCGAGCACGTTGTCGAGCTGCGGGCATTTCGAGACCGGCACGATGTGGTCCACGCTGAGCTGGTCGCCGGCATACGGGCCGCTTTTCACGGTCGGCGAATGGCCGCGGCGCATTTCCTCCATGCCCTCGGCGTCGGTGCAGCCGAGCTTCGTCGCGATGTCGAGATTGCGGAGGAGCATTGCCGCCGTGAGTTTGCCGCGCTCGTCGTCCCAGCCGATACGAATCATCGTTTTTTTCAACAACTCACCGGGCGACTTTCCCTCCCGCCGGCTCATCTCGAGCCAGTAGACAATTTTCTGCACCCGCGGAATGGCGCCGCGTTTGGAAAGCGTGACGAGCTTCGCCGGTTCGCAAAGGGAAACGAGACGATCGTCCGCCGCCCTCTCCGCCCGCGAGAGCAAAGGCGCAAGCAGCAGCCCCGCGCAGGCAAGCCGTGCGATCGAACGAAGGCGGAATAAGCCCATGATAAGAGTTATTCACATTTTCCACACGCATAATCCACTTATTTTCAATTTTTTACGCGGATTCTCCTTGCCGGAGAATTGCAGGAAGCGCGCGGTCTTCCGACGAAGCGGAAACCTCGAAGCGCACCGCAAGGAATGCGGAGATGTCACCGGGAAAGCGGTCGTGTGGGCCAGAGCACGTGCCACCCGGTGACCGTGTTTCCCGACCGGCACCACATGGAGGCCGGAGCAGCCGAATCCCCTGCCGCCCCGGAACTGCTATGTCCCGTCTATGGGACTTATTCCCAGGATTTTATCCACGTGGCCGGATTCGAAACGGCCGCCGTGTTTTGCGGATTTCCCTTGGACCACACAATTGCCGATGCGCGCACGGTGCCATTCGGCCCTTCCACCTCGCCGTCGTAGCTTTTCGCGCCGCCTTCATTATCTATGCGAATCTCATAATCCTTCGCCCATGAGTCCAGGTAGGCGGAATTGTAAACGCTCGCCTTGTCCGCCTCGGCGCCGTTCTTGTGGGCCTTCGCCCTCGGGACATTCAGGAATGAGATTTGCCGCGGATTGTCCGGGTCGTTTTTCACCGCGGCGGCGAGCGTATTCATGAGCGCGGCCGAATTGACATTGCCGGACGACTCGACCGGGA
>JBOHXO010000539.1:0-3207 GCA_050737475.1 Chthoniobacterales bacterium | reverse complement strand
GGCGCGAACACCTACACCGGCGCGACCACGGTGAGCGCGGGCACGCTCCTCGTGAACGGCTCCCTCGGAAACAGTGCGCTCTTCGTGGCCGCGGACGCCACGCTCGGCGGCAGCGGCTCCATCGCAGGCCCCGTCACAATCGCCAACGGCGGCATGATTTCCCCGGGTCAAAGTCCGGGAACTCTCACCACCGGCAGCGAGACGTGGTTCCGCGGCGCCAAATACACGTGGCAGCTCAACGACGCTTCCGACGCTCCGGGCGCGAAGGGCGTCTCCTACGATTGGGTGAACATCAACGGCACGCTGCTGGTGAGCGCCACCCTCGGCACGCCGCTCACGATCTACGTCACCTCGCTCACCGCCGGCAACACCCCGGGCACGACGCCGAATTTCATGCCGAACCAGACCTATCAATGGACGCTCGCGACCGCGAGCGGCGGCATCACCGGCTTCAACCCCGACAACGTTTTCATCAACAGCCTCGGCTTTGCCAACGACCCCCTCGGCGCCGATGCCGGCCGATTCGCCATCGCGCAGGCCGGCAACAGCATCGTCCTCTCCTACACCACCGTGCCCGAGCCAGGAATGCTGGCACTCCTCGGCCTCGGCGGGTTGGCGATCGGCGCAGCCCGCTTTCGCGAGAGAGCCTGAACCGCCGCCCAAATCACGCTCATCGCGCTATTCGATACGCGTAGTTAACCGCCCTCCGCCACATTACCAATCTCCCGGCGTCGCGCACAGCGCGACGGCTACAGGACGCGCCTTCCCCTCTCCATGTCCTTCATGGTTTAAAATTATTTCCCCAATTCCGAAATCGCTGTCCCAAGCACGCGATATCGCTCGTAAAATTTCGGATAATCCCTCGCCGCATCCGCCCCCGGCTCGATCCTCCGAATCTCCCGCCGCACCGCCTCCGGCATCGCCATCGCGCGGATGGCCTCCGTCACATCGCGGAATCCAGCCGCTGGTCCCGCCGCGCACGCTCCAAGGATCGCCGCCCCGAGCGCCGGGCCATATTTGCTGGGATGCACCTCGACCGGCGCGCCCAGCACATCAGCATAAATTTGCACGAGCTGCGGATTGTGGTGCGGCAGGCCGCCCGTGGCCACAAACCGCTCCACCGGCACGCCATGCTCGCGCAGCAGATCCACGATCCAGCGCAGTCCGAAGGCCGACCCTTCCAGCAACGCCCGATACAAATGCGCCGGCCCGTGCGCCAGCGTCAGCCCGCTGAACGCACCCTTCAACGCCCCATCCATCAAGGGCGTGCGGCAACCGTTGAGCCAGTCGAGAGCAACCACGCCATCGCAGCCGGGAGGCAACGCAGCAGCAGCCCGGTCGAGGTCCGCGAAATCCGGCCGGCCCAGCACCCCGCGAATCCAGTCGAAGCTGTCGCCCACCGCCGCCTGTCCCGTCTCGTAGCCCACCATGCCGGGCAGGATGCCGTCCTCCACGATGCCCGCCACGCCCGGCACCGTCCGATACGAATCCGCGTTCAGCATGTGGCAGCTGCTCGTGCCCATCACCATCACCAAGGTGCCCGGCTCGGCCGCCCCGCACCCCGGCACGCCCGCATGGGCATCAATGATCGCCGCGCTGATCGGCGTGCCTTCCGCAAGACCGAACCTCCCCGCCATCGCCGCGCAAAGTCCACCCGCCGCATGCCCCGGCGCCACGAACCGCCCGGGCATTTTCGCCTCGACCACATCCGCCATGCGCGAATCGAGCGCGGCAAAAAACTCCGGCGTGGGAAATCCGCCCTCGCGGCCCCACATCGCCTTGTAGCCGGCCTGACACGTGGACCGCGCAAGCTCCCGGGCCGGCCCTCTCGTGAGTTGCCAGACGAGCCAGTCCCCCGCCTCGAGCCACACGTCCGTTGACGCGTAAACGTCCGGAGCCTCCTCGAGCGTCTCGAGCATCTTCGGGAAAAACCATTCCAGCCCGATCGTCCCGCCGTAGCGATCCAGCCACGGCTCGCAGCGTTCGCGGGCGAGCGCATTAATCCGGTCGGTCTGCCGTCGCGCGCCATGATGTTTCCAAAGTTTCGGCCACGCGTATTTGTTCCCGGAAAATTTCTCCGTCGCGCAAAGCGGCGTCCCATCCCCGAGCGCCGGCAGCATCGTGCAACTCGTGAAATCCACGCCGATCCCGACCACGTCATTCGCCTCCACGCCCGCCGCGCGCATCGCCATCCGCACGCCTTCCGCTCCCGCTTCGAGCCAGTCCCGCGGGTCCTGCAATGCGAAATCCGGCGGCAGCCTCTCGCCAGTCCCGGGTAATGTCTGCGTGATCGCACCGTGCCGATAAGGCGTCACCGATTCCCCGCGCTCAACGCCCGTCAAATCAACCAGCAGCACGCGCACGCTCACGGTCCCGAAATCCAAACCCAGCGCGACCTTTTGCATGGCGTTCTTTGTGTCCGGCTCCGGGGAAAACCGCAAACCCCTTTGATTCCGCGATCCAATCTCACGGAGGGCGCCGCTTCGAAATGGGCCGCGCTGAAGCGCAGGCGATGAGAAGGAAATCTGTCGTGCCGTAAATCGCCCTTCCGTCGAGGGAGGGATGCGCTTCCGCGCGTCCGACTTCTAGAAATGGGACATGCGGAAGCATGACCCTCCTTTAAACATCACGCCGGCACCGGCTCCGCCGGCGTTTCCGCGAACCCGGCCGGCCGATCGCCGATCACACTCGCCGACTTGTAACCCGCCACGAATTACCATCAGGACCATGCGCCGGGCGAAAACGAGCATCGTTCAGAGAATGGAGCGAAGCGACATAGCCCGACACTTTCGCCTCTTTTCTTCGGGCAAAAACGAGCCCCTTCAGGGCAAAACCGAGAGGCTTCCAAGCAAAACCGAGACCTCTCCGGGGAAAACCGGGATGCCTTCCCGCAAAACCGAGACCGGTCCCCGCGAAGCCGGGAGGCGTCCGAGAACACCCGGGAAGCGTTCCAGCGATGCCGGCCAAGGTTCAGGAAAAACCGAGAGTGGCGAAAAGGAAGCCGAGCGATCTCCAAGAGTCAGTAGTGAGAAGAGCCCATTTCCGCTCGACGACTTAGTCGAGTTTTATGCCGCCAAATCGGCTTGGGCGACAAAACTGAGATAGTTCTGCTCTAAAAACGAGCGAAGCGACTCAGGACAACGAGCGCGAGGTCCGACTAGCATCACAGCATTGCCAGGACCTAATCCGCCATTGGATCCTGGTATG
>JBOHXO010000538.1:0-10418 GCA_050737475.1 Chthoniobacterales bacterium | reverse complement strand
GGGTTGCTACATCCTCCCCATCAATGCCGCGGAAAAAACCCGCAACGATTTTACACGCTTTCACGAGTTGAAACCCGGCTGGGTCGGCATCTCCGTCGAACCCGTCACGGGAACCTCATTGCCGTCCACGGCCCGCGTCTCGGAATTGCAACCGAGCGCCCCGGCCAGCAGTGCGGGAATCCGTCAGGGCGACATCCTGCTCTCCGTCGGCGACATCGCCATTCACGCGCCGGATGATATTTTCGACGCCTCGTTCTTCCTCACGGCCGGCGACGAAACCAACGTCACCGTGCTCCGCGGCGGCAAGGAGCAGAAATTCACCATCCGCGCCGCGGAAATCCCCTCAGCAAGTGACGTCGCGCAATCGCTCACGCTGCCCGACAACCTGATCCTCTCCCTCGACAACTCCGCCTCTTCGCCAAAGCCGTCGCCGTAGCGCTAGGACAGGCCGCCCATGCCGAGAATCTCGGCATACTCCACCTCGCCGAGGGGCATCACGCTGAGCCGCGACTGGCGCACGAGCGCAATATGCTGCAGCGACTTCCGCGCCTTGATCTCCGCAAGACTCACGCTCTTTTTGAACGGCTTCACGGGCGCGAGATCCACGCACACCCACTCGCCTTCCTCGGCGGTCGGATCGGGATACGCCGCCTTGCGCACCTTCGCGATGCCCACCACCGCCTTCCCCTCACCGCTGTGATAAAAAAGCACCGTGTCGCCCACCGCCATGCCGCGGAGATTCAACCGCGCCGCAAAATTGCGCACACCTGTCCACGCCGTGCCGCCCTCGCGCTTGAAATCATCCCACGAATACGTCTCCGGCTCCGACTTCACGAGCCACCTGTTTGTCTTTGGCATGGGACGTTTATGCCACCTCTCCGGCAGCAAGGAAATCCTCGATGTTTTTCGCCACCGTTCCGCAAATCGCCTCGATGTTTTCCGTCGTGTTGAACGCGATATGCGGCGTGAAAACAACCTCCGGCCGCGCCAGCAATGCGTCGTTGAAAAACAACCGCGCAATCTCCCGCTTTCGTTCCACGCCTTGCTGCGCGGCGCCGGGGCGATCCGTCTGGTGCACATGCTCGACGATCTGGCTCGTGAGAATTTCCTTCGCTCCGGCGCGCAGCACGCGTTCGTCCTCGAGCACGTCCAGCCCCACGCCGCCGACCTGTCCCGATTCGAGCGCCTTCACGAGCGCCTCGGTGTCAATGAGCGCACCGCGCGCCGTGTTGATGATCACCACGCCCTCGGTGCATTTTGCGAGCGCCGCCGCGTCGAGCAAATGCCGCGTGGCCGCCGTGAGCGGCGCGTGCAGGCTCAGAATTTCGGCCCCGCCGAGCACGTCGTCGAGGGACGCATACCGCAGGCCATCCACGTGCGCCGCAGGATTCGGATCGTAAGCCACGATCTTCATCTCGAAGGCCCGTGCCAATGCCGCGACACGCGCGCCGATGCGGCCGACACCGATCAAGCCAAGCGTCTTGCCGCGCAATTCGAACCCGCGCAAATCCTGGTGCGAGAAATCCCCGGAGCGGCGCTCGTTCGACAGTCGCAGCCGCCGCGCCACGGCCAGCAGCAGCGCAAAAGTGTGCTCCGCGACGTTGTTCCCGTCGCTGCCGCCACCGCAGGCGATTTTCACGCCATGTTTGCGGCAGGCCTCCGCGTCAATGTGGTCCGCGCCGGCGGATCGCGTCACAATCAGCTTCAAGCCCGGGTGCGAGGCGAGAAATCGCTCCTCGATTCCGTCGTAAATGAAGATCGAGAGCACCTCGACATCCGCCGGCACCTCGTCGAGCTGGCGCACAAAAACCGGCTCCCACCGCGCGAGTCGCTCCGTAAAAAAGCCCTCCTCGTCCGGCTCGGTCGAAACAAAACAAACCTTCATGATTTCACCCATTCCAAATCTAGCTTGGAAAATCCCGCTGTAATTTGAAATTCTGACAGGTTCATGACACGCACGGGCATTTTCATCACATTTGAAGGGTCCGAAGGCTGCGGAAAAACGACCCAGATTGAGTTGCTCGTCAGCGCGATGAAATCCGATGGCCGCGAGGTCCTGGTCACTCGCGAGCCCGGCGGCACCCCGGTCGGCGAGCAAATCCGCCACGTGCTCCAGCATTCGCGCGACAGCGAAGCGATGACGCCGGAAGCCGAGCTGATGCTCTTCGCCGCGAGCCGCGCGCAGCTCGTGCGCGAAGTCATCGAGCCCGCGCTGGCTGCCGGCACGGACGTGATTTCCGACCGCTTCCTCGACTCGACCACCGTTTACCAGGGCGTGGCCCGTCGCCTCGCGACAGCGGATGTCGCCCGCATCAACCAATTCGCCGTCGGCGACTGCGTGCCCGATCTCACGTTCGTTCTCGACCTCGACGCCACCGAGGCACGCCGGCGCGTTTTCGATTGCCCGGGCAGGACCGCCGCACCGGACCGCATCGAACGCGAGCCGCTGGACTTTTACGAACGCGTGCGCGTGGGCTATCTCGAACTCGCCGCCACCGCGTCGCGTTTTCATGTGCTCGACGCCGCGCAAGCCCGCGACGCACTGGCCGCGCAGATTCTTCAAGCAGTGAAGGAGGTTGTTCATGGCGTTCCAGCCCAGGCACGCGATTGAGCGCCTCCTCGAGGCCCGGTCCGCGGGCCGTCTCGCCCATGCCTACTTGCTTTGCGGCCCTCGCGGCAGCGGCAAGACCGGCGTGATCGAGCAGATCGCAGCGAGCATCCTTGCCACCGAGCCGTCCGCCGTGGCGAAGCATCCGGATTTCCACACCGCCGGCCCCGAGTCGAAATCCCGCCGCATCCTCACCGAACAAATCCGCCGTCTCGAGCAAGTGCTCCGCGCAAAGCCTGCGGTCGGCACGCGCAAGGTCGCCGTAATTCGCGACGCCGATCGCCTGCAACCCAACGCCGCCAACGCCTTCCTCAAAACGCTCGAGGAACCGCCCGCGGGCACGCATTTGTTTCTCACCACGTCCGTGCCGGACGCGCTTCTCGAAACCGTCGTTTCGCGCTGCATCGTCGTGCAACTCCAGCCCGGAATCGCGCAGGAAGTCCCGCCTGCATGCCTGCAATTGATCGCGACTCTCGAAAATATTCTCGCGAAGCCCGGCACGCCTACGCGCGACGCCTTCGCATTGGCGCGCGGATTTCTCGACGTGCTTGGAGCGGAACGCGAGCGCATCCGCGAAGAATCCGAGGAGGCGCTCAAGGCCGACCAGGTGCACTACAGGCAAACGACCGACGGCGCCTGGCTCGAGGAGCGCGAGGAACAACTCAAGGCGCTGTCCGAAGCCACAGCCATCCGCATGCGTAACGATCTCGTGCAATCGCTGGCCGGATGGTTCGCCGATGTATCGCGTGTGCAACACGGCTCCGCACCTGCATTCGACAGGCCCGCCATTCGGTCCCAGGCCGGCTCGAGTGAGCCCCGCCTCACCCTCCGCCGCATCCAGGCAATCGAGGAAACCGCCGGCCTGCTCGACCGCGGCGTGCAGGAAGCCCTTGCGATTGAGGCTGGATTCCTCAGATTGTTCACCATCCGCTCATGAAACGCATCGTTGTAAAATTGGGCACAGGCATCCTCGCGAAGCCCGGCGGCCGCTCCCTCGACACTCGACAGTTCCAACGCCTTTGCGCGGAATTCGCCGGTCTCGTGAAGGAGGGGCATTCCGTCGTCGTGGTCAGCAGCGGCGCCGTCACCGCCGGAGTCGGCGCGCTCGGCCTGGACGCGCGCCCATCCGATTTGCACGGCAAGCAGGCGTGCGCATCCGTCGGCCAGCCGCTGCTCGTGCGGGAATTCGACCGCAACTTCAGCCGCCACGGCCTGCACGCCGCGCAATTGCTCGTCACGCACGACGACATCGACAGCCGCAGCCGCCGCACAAACGCCCGCAACACGCTCGAGCGCCTGCTCGCCGCGCGCACCGTCGTGCCAATTTTCAATGAGAATGATTCCGTCGCCGTCGAGGAGCTGAACTTCGGCGACAACGACCGACTCTCCGCCGAGGTCGCCCTGCTCGCCGAGGCCGACCTGCTCATCATCCTCACGAGCGCCGACGGCGTACTCGATGGCGAAAGCCGGCGCGTGCCGCTCATCCGCGAGATTGATTCCGCATTCGCCCTCGTGCTGCCCGAAAAGGGCGCAAACTCCGTCGGCGGCATGGCCGCAAAACTCACCGCCGTGAAAATCGCCGTCACCGGCGGCATCGAGACCGTCATCGCGGATGGACGCCTCAAGGGCTGCGTCGTGGATGCCGCGCATGGCAGGGACGTCGGCACGCGATTCCCCGCGCAACGCAAACGCCGCGCCAGAAAATGAACCGCACCGCCCCCCTCTTCTCGCCGGCCCGCATCTTCGCGATGGCGCGCAACACGCTCACCGAGCTGACGCGCATGAAGATCTTCTACTTCCTGCTGATCTTCGCGCTGGTCATCATCGGGTTCTCGTTCTTCGCGGCCGACCTCAAGACCGAGGAGCAATTCCAGTTGCTCAAGGACGTCTCGCTCGGCTCGATGTCCATTTTCACCTCGCTCATTGCAATCCTCGCCACCGCGCTGCTGCTGCCGAAGGATCTCGAGGACCGCACGACGTTCACGATCCTCGCCAAGCCCGTGCCGCGCTATGAATACCTCGCCGGCAAGCTCCTCGGCATCCTGCTGCTGCTCGCTATCGCGATCCTCGTGATGTCCGCGCTCTTCGTCGTCGTGCTGTGGCTGCGCGAAAGCAGCACGCTCGCACTCGGCGCCGGACTGCCGCAGGAGGACCACGATCAATTCATCGCGTCCATCAAGGCCGTTTCGTTCAATGCCAATCTCGCACCCGGCATCATCATCATCTTCGTCAAATCCGCGCTGCTCGCCTCGCTCACGCTCATGATCAGCACGTTCGCGAGTTCCTCGATCTTCACGATGATGATCACGATCGCGATCTACTTCATCGGGCATTTGCAGGCCACCGCGCGCGAGGCGTGGTTGAATTCCGTCGGCGTGCAGTGGTGGACAAAACCGTTCCTCGCGCTCGTCGCGCTCCTCTTCCCCGACCTGCAGGCATTCAGCCTCACCGACGACATCGTCGCGGGAAATCCGATCAACTTCATACTCTTCGGCCAGACCGCGGCACTCGGAGTTTTCTATGTCGCGGTCTATTACGTGATCGCCTGCTTCCTCTTTTCGAATCGCGAACTATGAAGCGCGTATCCATCGCCATCGCGCTGCTGCTGCTTTTCGGCGCAGCCCGCCTGCCGATGGAAATCCACCTCCAAAAGGAGCAGCAGGCAGCCGGATTCAATTCCGTCTCGCCCCGCACGCTCCGTCAAAAGGTCGGCCAGCAGGGCTTCATCGCAGCGCTCAGCGGCTTCCGCTCGCTTGTCGCCGCCGTGCTCTGGCTCGAGGCGCAGGACGCATGGGAAAAAATCGAGTGGGGCCGCATGGACGGAATTTTCCAAACCGTCACCACGCTCCAGCCGAAGTCGCCGCTGTATTGGGACATGTCCGCGTGGCACATGGCATGGAACGCCGCCCACGCCGCGCTGGAGGACGAAAAAAAGCAGCCGAGCAAAATCCTGCGCGAGCGCGACGAGCGCCATTACTGGGAACGCGGGCGGCAGTATTACGAGGAGGGCATGCGCAACAACCCCGACAGCGCGTTGCTCGCCGGCAATCTCGGCGTGCTCGAACGCGACAAATTCGAGGACCATGCCGCCGCCGCGAAGGCATTTGATATCGCCGCGAGCAAGGAGGTCACCCGTCCCTACTGGAAGCGCGCAGCCGCTTACGAGATCGCAAAAATTCCCGGACGCGAGCGTGAAGCCTACGACCGCTTGAAGTCCTATTACGACCAAAGCGAAAAGGAACGGCTGCCCGCGGTCATTGCAACCATCAAGCGTCTGGAAGAGAAACTTGGAATCCCTGCCGATCAGCGGATAAAAGAAGACAAAGTCCAATAAGCCACGCTCGATGCGATTCGCGATTTTCGGAGACATTCACGCCAACCTTCAGGCCCTCGAAGCCGTGCTCTCCGACGCGCGCACCCAGCTCTGCAGCCACTACGTGTGCATGGGCGACATCGTCGGTTACAACGCGAACCCGCGCGAATGTCTCGCCATCGTGCGCGATCTGGAATGCCCGACCGTCAAGGGCAACCACGACGAGCAGGCCTCGATGATCACCGAGGGCGAGGGATTCAACGCGCTCGCCGAGGAGGCGATCCAATGGACCCGCGAGCAGCTTGCCGAGGATGAAAAACGCTGGCTGCGCGAGCTGCGGCTTCAGCGCCAGGTGCGCGATTTCACGGTCGTCCACGCCACGCTCGATACGCCGCATAAGTGGGGCTACGTCTTCAACCAGCTCGATGCCGCCACGAGCTTCAGCTACCAGCACACCGCGCTCTGCTTCATCGGCCACACCCATTCGCCCAAGGCCTACGTGCGCGATGGCAGCGTGCGCTCGATGCCGCTCGACATCATTTCGCTGCAGCAGGGAAAAAAATATCTCATCAATGTCGGCAGCGTCGGTCAGCCCCGCGATGGCGACTGGCGCGCCGCGTATTGCATCTACGACACCTCGAGCAACGAGGTTGAGCTGCGACGCGTCGAATACGAAATCGAAGGCACGCAAAAGGCGATCCTCGCCGCAGGCCTGCCCCGCAAACTCGCGGACCGCCTCGAGATCGGGCGCTAGTGCAGCCGCCTCCCGCCAGCATCCTCCTCATCAAGCCGGGCTCGCTCGGCGATGTCGTCCACGCCCTGCCCGTCGCCGCGGCACTACATCGCGCATGGCCTGGCGCGCGCATCTCGTGGGTCATTGATCCTCGTTGGGAATCCCTGATCGCCGGAAATCCCAGCATCGCCGAACGCATTCCATTCGAGCGTGAAAAATTCCGCGGCCCGATCGGATTTGTATCGGGCCTGAAATGGATGTCCGGTCTGCGCCACCGCCGCCCCGACCTTGCCATTGATCTCCAATGCCTGCTCCGCAGCGCGCTCATCGCCCGCTTCGCACGCAGCCACCACATCGTCGGGCTGTCCGACGCTCGTGAAGGCGCCGATGCTTTTTACCACGAGAAAGCGCGCGTCACGTCCACGCAACACGCCGTCGAGCGCTATCTCACCGTGCTGCCATTGCTGGGCATCCCGATTCCCGCGCAGCCGGAATTCCCGTTGCCGCCCCGCGTAAACATTCCAGCTTCGGACGATTTCGTTCTTCTTCATCCCTTCGCTCGCGGCGTGGGAAAATCACTCGACGAAAATTCCATCCGCGCGCTGTGCGAACGCCTCGCTCCAGGAAACGTCGTGCTCGCGGGACTCGGCAAGGCGCCGCCAAACCTCCCGTCGAACGTCACCGATCTCACCAATCGCACATCCCTCCTCCAGCTCGTTCACGTGCTGCGCGACGCACGCGCGGTGATCAGCGTGGACAGCGGCCCCATGCACATTGCCGCAGCCACCGGCTCGCGCCTGCTGTCCATTCACACCTGGAGCGACCCGCGCCGCGTCGGCCCGTATTCCTTGAACGCATGGATCTGGCAGGGCGGTGAAATCCGCCCGCAGCGCCTGGACGGCCCGCTGCTGTCGGAAAAGCCAATCACGCCGCGCGACCTCGACGCAATCGCCGCCTGGGCTCAACTTCCCGCGTAAACTTTCGCCACCTCGTCCGCGAGGATGCGAATCCCATCCTCCACCACCGCGTCATCCATCGCAAAACTCAGCCGGATGCATTCGCTCGCATGTCGCTCCGCCTCGGCGGACCCGATCGCGAAATAGTGCCCCGGCACGACAAGCACGCCGCGCTGCTTGAGCCTTTCGTAGAGCGCCTGCGCGGTGATCGGCATGCCGCGGAACCACAGCCACAAAAACAGCGCTCCCTCGCTTTCGTGCACATGCCAGTCGAGCGCATCGTCGAAATATTGCGCAACCCAGCGACGCGCATTCTCCGCCTTGCGTTCGTAAAACGGCCGCACGTGCTCCGTCACCAATTGCCGGACTTCACCCGACTCGACCAACGGCGTGACCATCGCCTGCCCGATCGTTCCGTTCGCGAGTCCGATGATCGCATTCATCGAAGTCACCGCACGAATGACATCCGGATGCGCCACGATGATGCCCGTGCGCGTGCCCGGCAGACCGAGCTTCGACAGGCTCAGCGTGAGAATGATGTTCTCGTTCCACACCGGGTGAATCTTCGTGAAAACGATTCCCGGAAAGGGCTCGCCGTAGGCATTGTCAATGAGCAGCGGCACCCGCGCGTCCTTTGCCAGTGCGTCGAGATGCGCGATCTCGTGGTCGGTGAGGACGTTGCCCGAGGGATTCGTCGGCCGCGAAACGCAGATCGCGCCGATGGCCGAGTCCACGACGAGTTTTTCGAAATCCACGCGGTATTTGAACGTGTGCAGACCCGTGTGCTCGATCTCCGGCATTGCGCCCACGAAAAATTCCGCGCCCAATCCCTGGTTCGCATAGCCGATGTATTCCGGCACCACCGGCAGCAGCACTTGCTTGCGCCGTCCGCCCGCAAACTCCCCCGCGAGCAAATTGAACAAATAGAAAAACGCCGACTGCCCACCGCACGTGATCGCGATGTGCTCCGCGCCGACGTCCCAGCCGTATTCGCGCTGCAGAAATCCCGCCAGCGCCAGCGCGAAGCGCGTGTTGCCCTTCGGCGGATCATACACGCCCATCATCCGATCGAAGCGGTCGCCGTCGTCGAGCAACTCCTGCATGCGCCGACGCCATACCGCCTCGACACCGGGAATAAGCGCGGGATTGCCGCCGCCGAGCATGCGAATTCCCGCGCCGCCCTCCGCCATGGCATGCCCGAGATCGTCCATCAACGTCTCGATGCCACTGCCGCCCGTCAGGCGCTGCGCAAATAAGGATTTTTCGAACACGTGATGACTAGACAGAATTAACGGAATTAACGGAATTGAGAAAATCAACGGCCTTTAATTCCTGAAATTCTGTAAATTCTGTCTAAAACTGTATTCATGCCGTTTTCGTCCCAATTCGATGCCAGCCTGCACACGCCGTTTGCCACGCGCTTCCGCAGGCTGCTCGAGCCCGTCAGCGACGCGCGTCTCGAGCAAATGGCCGCCGAGTCCGCCGCGGTCACGCGCCGTTTTTTCGGACGCACGATGCGACTCTTCGCACCGCTCTATCTCTCGAACGAGTGCATCAATTCCTGCTCCTATTGCGGCTTCTCGCGCGAGAATGCCATCCTCCGCGTCACGCTCGAAATCGAGCAGGTCCTCGCCGAGGCACGCCACCTCGCGAGCGAAGGCTTCCGCAACATTCTGCTCGTCGCGGGCGAGCATCCGAAATTCGTCAGCAACGGCTACCTCGAGGAATGCATCCGCCGCCTTGCCGAAATCATCCCCAGCGTCTCGCTCGAGGTCGCACCGATGGAAACTCCCGACTACGCGCCGCTCGTCGCCGCCGGCGCGGAAGGCCTCGTCGTCTACCAGGAAACCTATCACCGCCCGACCTACGCCGTGATGCACGTTCACGGTCCGAAGAAAAATTTCGACTGGCGCCTCGACTGTCCCGAGCGCGCTTACGATGCCGGTTTCCGCCGCCTCGGTGTCGGCGCGCTGTTCGGCCTGTGGGACTGGCGCGATGAAGCCGTCGCCCTCGCGGCCCACGCGGATTACCTGCTGAAAAAATGCTGGAAGGCGCAACTCACCGTCAGCCTCCCGCGCTTGAAGCCCGCCGCCGGCGACTTCCATCCGCCGCACCCGCTGCCCGACCGCGAACTCATCCAATTGATCTGCGCGCTCCGCATCACCTTCCCGCACATCGGCATCGTGCTCAGCACCCGCGAACCCGCTTCGCTCCGCGATGCGATTGCAAATATCGGCGTCACCATGATGAGCGCCGGCAGCCACACGGAACCCGGCGGCTATACCGGCCAGGGCACGGAAAGCCTGCATCTCACCATCAAGGGCCGCCAGGTCGCCTGCGACGCCACCGCCACCGCCGCCACCGGCCAGTTCTCGATCTCCGACGAACGCACCCCCGCCGAAGTCGCCGAAAAACTCGCCCACCTCGGCCTCGATCCCGTGTGGAAGGATTGGGACGCGGCCATTGCCAGTTAAGAGGTGTTTCCCAATGCTTTCACGTGCCGGCAGGCCTGTCCTCTTGCCGGCGTGTGCATCTCAGCGCGCCATCATTTGGCTTTAATGGCGCTGGTATTACAGAAGTAGGTGAGGCCGGTAACGGCATCATGATGGTAAACGGAGATCAGAATCGTGTCTTCATGCGGCTTTACTGCGCCGGTAACATTGTACTGGGCGTGGGTCTCCGGAGAGATGTATGTGCCATGGAAATTTCCCGTGCTGGCCGTCACGCTCATATGCGCTATGACCATATCCTTGCACTTGAAATTGGTGATCCCGCCAGTCGCATGAAGAACAAGCGAGATTTTGCTGC
>JBOHXO010000537.1:0-12999 GCA_050737475.1 Chthoniobacterales bacterium | reverse complement strand
GAATCGCAATGTGGCGATCAAGGCGGGGCGCGAATTGTTGTTTCTCATCAAGGTCAGCCGCCCGGGATTCTGGCTCACGTCGCTTTGGTTTTATCTGCTGCCCGTCGGCGGCGTGTTCGTTTTCGATGCGTGGACGTTCTGGCTCGGCACGCTCTACGTCACGTTTCCGCTCGGGCTGCTCATCTACGGCTGGAACGATCTTGTGGACGCCGAGACGGACCGGCTGAACCCGCGCAAGGACAGCTACCTCTTCGGCGCGCGGCCCACCGCAGGCCAGATGCGACGCCTGCCGCTGCTCATCGTGCTCGTGCAGTTGCCGTTCCTCGCAATGTTTGTGCGGCTCGAGGGAGCGCGCGCGCTTTGGTGGATTGCGGCGCTGGTATTCGCGACAGCGATTTACAACGGTCCGCGCGGCGGATTGAAGGGCCGTCCGCCGTTCGAGATGCTCAACCAGATCGGCTACCTGCTCGTGTTCGTGCTCGCGAGCTGGCTGAACGATGTGCCGCAACTCCCGTGGTCCACGTTCGTCTTCGGCGCTCTCTTCGCGATGCACTCGCATCTCTTCGGCCAGATCATGGACGTCGTGCCCGACCGCGCCGCCGGCCGCCGCACGACGGCTGTGATCATCGGCATCGTGCCATCGAAAATTCTGCTCGTCGCGCTTCTCCTCATCGAAGCGGGGATCGTGTGGCGGTTTTCCAGCGACTGGTTGATGACCTCGTTCTCGTTGATCGCCGCGCTGTGGTTCCTCGCGGACGCCCTGCTCGTCTGGCGCGACCGGATTTACACGACCGGCCAGATGCGGATTTTCCTGCTCGGCTGGAACGCCGTCGCGCTGCTCACGATGCCTATCGTCTGGTGGAGCGGCGCGCTGACTCGCTGACTATTTTGCGAAGGTCTGCCTGTCGTCCTCGACGAGAAACTCGAAGAGCGTGCTCGTCTTCGGGTCAATGCCGAGCGGCTCGCACACGCTGATGAACCAGTCGCGACCGTCGGGATTGTTGTAGGGCATGAGACCCTCCTGGTCTTCGCTCCACGCGGCAATCTCCTCCGCGGATTTCGGCGTGCCGGTTTCGTTGATGAATTTCACGACGGCCTCGTCATCGGCGCCCGACGCGACGAGCGCGCGGAAGGCATCGTAGTCCGTGCCCTTCCAGTCGAAGAGATGCCGGTCGAGCGGGCAATTCGTATGATACTCGCCGATGGTCCCGGCGAGGTCGGCGGCGCATTTGTCAATGGCGCGGGCGAGGATGACGTAGCCCCCGAGGCGGGCGTAGGGACTGCGAGGGGCTTCGTTGGAGAGATTTTTGGCGCTCATGGTATTGGAATCGAGTCTGCGTCCCAATGTGAGCGCATGGCGACGGAAATATTCCCGGCTATTTCTGCATCTGCATCTCCTCGAGCATCATTTTGTGGTGCAGCACGCCGGGGTCCTGCGTCGCCTGCAGGTAGCCGTAAATCGCGAGACCGACGAGCGCCACGATTCCGACCGTCACGATGAATGCCATCAACACCGCCCTCACGCGCGGCCCAATCTCGACGCGCACCGTGCGTTTCACCTCGATCGGCGCGGCGGCTGGCAGCGCGACAACCGCCTCTTCCGCGGCAACGGGCGCCACGATCACCGTCGGGGACATCGGCGCCACGGGCACGAGCGCCGCGGCGCCCGATTGCACCGGCTCGGCGAGCGATTCGTCGCCGGCGGGGCGCGGTGTCGTCAGCTTCTCCGGTTTGCGCGAGCGAATGGAAAGCCCGCGGCCCAGTTTGCGCTCGCGCATTGGCTCGACGGGCAGGCTGTGACGGAAAAGCTCGGACACCGCGTTCTCGAATTCCTTCAAGCCCGCGATCTCCTGCGGAATCGCGCTCGTGTAATACCGCACCTTGCCGCTCGAGCAGTCGTAAAGAAACCGGATCGCGATCGCCTGAGGTCCGTGCCGCAGGATCACCGGGAAAAAAACCTGCGACGCCGGCGTGAGCGGATGATCGCCCGCCGTCATTTCCGGCAGCCACAATGTCCAGCGTTCGTCCGAGCGATCGAAGGTCGCGGCCGCGCCTTCGAAGGACCGCAGGAAACGCAGGATATCCTCGCCGCTCAACAGGTTCCTGGAAGCTTTTGCCACCGTGGCCAGTCTAGCGGGGATTCGCGAAATGGAAACCGGGAATCACAGCCTCCCTCCGATCCGCGACGGCGCCGGGTGCGAATTTTTGATCCGAAACGCCGTCATGCACGAACAGAAGGAGGAACGTGGATGCAGCCTTACATGCCCTCGAAAAAAACGCCCTATCCTCTGACGTCCGCCAAAGGCCAGTTGCGCGCGGAGCAATCATGGCCGATCAGTGGAATTGCTACCAAATCATGGGTTGGTTGGTGCAACCCCGGCGGGGGCATGTTGTATCGTCCTCGTCGGGGACTTTTTTTAGGGGATGCGAAACGAAATTCGGTTCGCTACGCTCCGCGCACGAGCCGATGACGACACCGAAGGATCTCATCCGCAGCATGGCGGAAGGCGACGAGCGCGCGCTGGGCGACCTCTACGACGCGAACGCCGCCCTGCTCTACGGCCTCGCGCTTCGCATCCTTCACAACGAACGCGAGGCCGAGGAAATCGTGCAGGATGTTTTTCTCGCCGCATGGCGCAACGCCCGCAGCTACGATCCCGCGCGCGCAAACGTGGCGACCTGGCTCACGACGCTCTTGCGCAACAAGGCCATTGACCGCCTGCGCGCAAACCGACGCCGTCTGCCTTCCCAACCGAACGAATCCGAACACCTCCCCGAGCCTCGCGATCCCACCGCCGATCCCGCCGGCGCCGTGCACAAAATGGAAGTCCGCCAGCGCGTCACCGCGTGGATGGCGGAACTGCCGCCGAACCAGCGCCAGTCCGTCGAGATGGCATTCTTCGACGGCCTCACCCACCCCGAGATCGCAAAAAAACTCGGCGAGACCATCGGCACCGTGAAGTCGCGCGTCCGCCTCGGCCTCGATCACCTCCGGCGAAAAATGAAGGGAGGCGTCGAATGATTGACGAGAATCTCCAGACCGACGCCGCGCTCTACGCGCTCGGAGCATTGACCGACGAGGAAGCCGCCACATTCCGCGCGCAACTCGCCGGAAATCCCGAACTCGCCGCGCTCGTTGCGGAATACGAGGCCGCTACCACGGGGGTCATCGCGCCATCCGCGCCGGTCGTTTTTCCGCCGGCCCACCTGCGCGAAAAAATCCTCGCCGCCGTCGCGCCGAAGCCATCCGTCGTCGAGTCATCCCGCATGGCATGGCTCCCGTGGGCTCTCGCCGCGGGATTCGCATTCGCCGCCGGCGTGTTGTGGATGCAGAACGACCAGCTCCGCGTCGAGAATCGCGGCCACCTCGCCGAATGGACACGGCTGAACGAGGATTTGCAGGCCGCAAACATGGACCGTTCGCAAAAAGGCAAAGTCCTTTTCGACCTCGAAAAACAAACCGCCGGGCTGCGCAAGACCATCGCCGACCTCGAGAAGCGCAACGAGATCGCCGAGATGCAGGTCGCCACGCTCACCTCGAAACTCGACACGTCGTATCTCGCTTCGATCGCGTGGGACAAAAACGCGCAGGAAGGCATCCTCCATGTGCGCCGGCTGCCAGCGGCGGAGCGCGGCAAGGATTACCAATTGTGGGTGATTGATCCGAAATACAAGATTCCGGTGAGCGCGGGCATCTTCAAGGTCGAGTCCGACGGCTCCGCCACGATCCGCTTCGCGCCCGAGCAACGCATTTCGCAGGCCGCCGCCTTCGCCGTCAGCGTGGAAAAATCGGGCGGCTCCACCGCACCCGAAGGCCCGATCGTGCTGAGCAATTAGAAGTCGGCGATTTCATCGAAATCGCCCTACCCATTTGGATGGCAGGGACGCCTCGATGAGGCGTCCGTAGACTACGCCTTCATGATGACTCTGCAATCGCCCGCGTAGCCCGCGATATCGCCTGCATGCAGCAACCCGGTGACGACCACCACGCGCCGTGCGCCGGCCGCGACAACCTCATGCAGATTCTCCCGCTTGATGCCTCCGATGCAAAACACCGGCACCGGCGACTCGCGCTGCACGACCGCAATGTCCGCCAATCCAATCGGCGTGTAATCGGGTTTTGTCGGCGTGGCAAAGAGCGGGCCGAAGCCGATGTAATCCGCACCCTCGGCCCACGCCGCGCGGGCCTGCGCGATGCTGTGCGTCGAGCGGCCAACGATTTTTCCCGGGCCTGCAGCAGCACGCGCGGCGTCGAGCGGACCGTCGTCCTGGCCAATGTGCACGCCATCCGCGCCGGTCTCCGGCACGAGGTGCGGAAAATCGTTCAGGATGAATGGCACTCCCGCATCGTGGCAGAGCGAGACGATTTCCCGCGCGAGTGCGGCGATTTCCCCGGGCGGAAAATTCTTCGCGCGAAGCTGCAGCACGTCCACGCGCGCGGCAAGCAGACGGCCCGTCATTTCAACGGCATCTCGCGGCTCGACGTAACCAAGATCGAGGATGGCGTAGAGCTTCGCTTGGAAAAATGGGGAATGGGGAATGCGAAATGCGGAATTCATTTCGAATTTCCCATTTCGAATTTCGAATTCCTTAAAACTCGGGAATCCCGGCGGTGAGCATTTTCTCGATGAAACCCGTCGAGTATTTGCCGGCGCGGAAATCGCTGTTGCGCATGATCGCCTGCTGGAACGGAATCGTCGTCTTGATGCCCGTGATCATGTATTCGCCGAGCGCGCGGTTCATGCGATTGATGCAGGCCTCGCGCGAGGACGCCGTTACGATGAGTTTTGCGATCATCGAGTCGTAGTTCGGCGGAATCGGGTAGCCGGCGTAGGCGTGGGAATCAATGCGCACGCCGCGGCCGCCCGGCGCGTAGTAGAGTTCGATCTGCCCGGGCGATGGCATGAAATTATTGAACGGATCCTCGGCGTTGATGCGGCACTCGATCGCGTGATGGCGCGGCTTCGCGTTCACCACGTAGTCGGAGAGATGCTCGCCCGCGGCGACCTGGATCTGCTGCTTCACGAGGTCGCAGCCATACACTTCCTCGGTGATCGGATGCTCGACCTGGATGCGCGTGTTCATCTCCATGAAATAGAATTCGCCCTTGTCGTCCACGAGGAACTCCATCGTGCCGGCATTGTAATACCCCACCGACTCCGCGAGCTTCACCGACGCCTTGCCCATCTTCCTGCGCAGTTCCTCGCTCATGAGCGGCGACGGGCATTCCTCGACAATCTTCTGGTTGCGCCGCTGGATCGAGCAATCGCGCTCGCCGAGATGCACGATCTGCCCGTGCTGGTCGCCGACGATCTGGAATTCGATGTGGTGCGGATTCTCGATGAACTTCTCGATGTAAACCGCGGCGTTGCCGAACGCCTTCTCCGCCTCGTGGCGCGCGCTGTGATAGCCCTGCACAAGGCTTCCCTCGTTGTGCGCGACGCGCATGCCGCGACCGCCGCCGCCTGCCACCGCCTTGATCATCACGGGATAGCCGATCTTGCGCGCGACCTTGATCGCCTCCGTCTCGCTGTCCACGGTGCCGTCGCTGCCGGGGGAGACAGGCACGCCGGCCTTGCGCGCGGTGTCGCGGGCGGTGTTCTTGTCGCCCATGAGACGAATCGCCTCGGGCGACGGGCCGACGAACTTGATGTTGCAGCTCGCGCAGACCTCGGCGAAGTGCGCGTTCTCGGCGAGAAATCCGTAGCCGGGATGAATGGCATCCACGTCGGCAATCTCCGCCGCGCTGATGATGCGATCCATTTTGAGATAGCTCTCGGAACTCGGCGCGGGACCGATGCAAATGGCCTCGTCCGCGAGCTGCACGTGCAGCGAATCGAGATCGGGTTCGGAATAAACGGCGACCGTCTGGATGCCGAGCTCCTTGCAGGCCCGGATGATGCGCAACGCGATCTCGCCGCGATTGGCGATGAGGATTTTTTTGAACATCGCGCCGGTTACTTGACGCGGAAAAGAGCCTGACCGAATTGCACCGGCTTGCCGTTTTCCGCGGCAATCTCGGCGATCACCCCGGCGACTTCCGCCTTGATTTCGTTCATCACTTTCATGGCCTCGATGATGCAGACGACCGTGTCGGGCGTGACCGTCTGGCCGACCTCGACGTAGGGCGCGGACTCCGGCGAAGCCGCGGAATAGAACGTGCCCACCATCGGCGAAGTAATTTCCTTGAGACTCGAGGGAGCTGCTGCGGAGGCGGCTGGTGCTGCCGCAACAGGGGCCGGCGCTGCCGGGGCCGCCTGCATCGGGGCCGCGTAGCTATGGATCACGGGATTCGCTCCCGCCATCTCGAGCGTGATCTTGAATCCCTCCTTTTCCATTTTGAAAACGGCCAGGCCGTTTTTCTTCATCAGGTCTATGAGCGCGCGAATTTCTTTGATGTCCACTGGATAGGAAGCAATTAAGGCAGCAGCCTTTTTCGCCCGCCACGCTTGTGGGGTCAAGATTTGGTTGAAATGGAAAGAGATGCGGGGTTGAAACGAATTGACGTTACCGGCCGAATTTCCTCTTCAACTCTTCGCTCTTCAACCCTTCAACTTTTCCCGCGCTTTACAAGACGTTCGCTTCTGGCATGGTTGCCAGTTCTCCAATGCAAATTCTGCTCTACTTTCTTCTCACGCTTCACATCCTCGTGTGCGTGCTCATGGTACTCGTGGTGCTCATGCAGCGCCCCCGCAGCGAGGGCCTCGGCGCGGCTTTCGGCAGCGGCATGACCGAAAATATTTTCGGCGCCCAGACGACACACGTCCTCGCGAAATTCACCACCTGGCTCGGTGGTGCGTTCTTCGCCCTCACGCTCGCGCTGGCCGTGCTCTACTCGCATATGAACGCCCGCGAATCCGCCATCACGCGCAGCCTCATGGACCGGCCCGAGCCAAAGCCCGCACCGGCCGCCACCACTCCCGCCGCGCAGCCTGCAGCCACCCCGGCAACGGCTCCGGGAGCCTCGGCTCCCACGGTTCCCGCAGCCCCGGCCGCGACCACGCCGGTTGACGTCCAGCCAGTCGCACCGCTCGCTCCCGCAACGCCTGCCGCAGCGCCGGCAAAGCCAGCGACTCCGGCGACTCCGTAAAATTTTTCCCGTGAAAGTCGCGAAGACGATTGCCTCGGCACGGGCCTTCGTCCGGCGCGCGAGCCGTCCAATCGTCCTCGTGCCCACGATGGGCGCTCTCCACCACGGCCACGCCGCGTTGATCCGCCGCGCCCGCAAACTCGCCGGACGCAAAGGCCGCGTGGTTGTCTCGATCTTCGTGAATCCGACGCAGTTCGGGCCGAAGGAGGATTTTTCAAAATATCCGCGCCCCATCGCCGCCGATGAAAAACTCTGCCGCGGGGCCGGCGCGGATTTGATCTTCCGTCCCGCCGTCGGCGAAATGTATGCGGCGGATGCGTCCGTGTTCGTGGACGAGTCGCGGCTTTCCACCGGTCTTTGCGGCGGGAGCCGGCCGGGACATTTCCGCGGCGTATGCACCGTCGTCGCAAAACTCTTCCTCATCGTGCAGCCGGACGTCGCGGTCTTCGGCGAGAAGGACTGGCAGCAACTCGCGATTCTGCGCCGCATGACGCGCGACCTCAATTTTTCGATCCGCATCGTCGGACATCCGACCATTCGCGAGAAGGACGGCCTGGCCGTGAGTTCGCGCAACGCCTACCTCACGCCGGAGGAGCGCGCCATCGCTCCCGGCATCCGCGCCGCGTTGCTCGCGGCATCCGCGAAAAAAACGCCGGCCGCGATTTTGCGCGAGGCGGAGCGCGGCATCGCGCGGATTCCCGGCGCGCGGATTGATTACGTGCGGCTCGTGGATTCCGAGTCGCTCGAGCCCGCGAAAAATCTCAAACGCGAAATCACGCTCGCCGCCGCCGTCTTCCTCGGCCGCGCGCGACTGATAGACAACCTGCAGATCGCTCCACTCGCATGAAGGAATTCGATTTCGTCGTCGTCGGCAGCGGCATCGCGGGGCTCACCTTTGCGTTAAAAGTCGCGGAGCGCGGCACGGTCGCCATCGTCACCAAGCGCAGCCTCGTGGACTCGAATACCGCATGGGCGCAGGGCGGCGTGGCCTGCGTGACGAGCGACGAGGATTCCTTCGAGCTCCACATCGCCGACACGCTCAACGCCGGCGCCGGGCTCTGCCACGAGGACGCCGTGCGCGCCGTGGTGACCGAGGGGCCGGAGCGCATCCGCGAGCTGGTGGCGTTCGGGCTCAACTTCGACGAGCGCGAGGCTGAGGACGGCACGTGGGAACTCGATCTCGGCAAGGAGGGCGGACATTCGAAGCGCCGCGTGCTCCACGTGCACGACGCGACCGGCAAGGAAATCGAGCAGACGCTCGCCGCGCGCGCCCGCGAACATCCGCAGATCACGATCCTCGAGCGCCACATGGCCGTGGATTGCATCACCACCGGCAAGCTCGGCTACGCGATGCAAAACAGCTGCGTGGGCCTCTACGTGCTCGACGAAACCACCGGCGAAGTGGAGACGATCCGCACCGACGTCACCGTCCTCGCGACCGGCGGCTGCGGGAAGGTCTATCTTTATTCGACGAATCCCGACATTGCGACCGGCGACGGCGTGGCGATGGCGTGGCGCGCGGGCGCGACGATCGCGAACATGGAATTCGTCCAGTTTCACCCGACGTGCTTGTTCAATCCGAAGGCGAAGTCGTTTCTCGTCACCGAGGCCGTGCGCGGCGAAGGCGGCATCCTCGTGGACGCGCGCGGGCGGCGCTTCATGGACCGCTACCATCCGCTCAAGGAGCTCGCGCCGCGCGACATCGTGGCCCGGGCGATTGACGCGGAAATGAAGAAAACCGGCAGCAAATGCGTCTATCTTGATATCAGCCACCAGCCGGCGGAATTTGTGCGCAGCCGCTTTCCCACCATTTACGAGACGTGCCTGAAATACGGCATTGATATTACCACGGAGCCGATTCCGGTGGTGCCGGCGGCGCATTATCAATGCGGCGGCATCCGCACCGACCTCAATGGCGAGACGAGCGTGCGCGGCCTCTACTCGGTCGGCGAAGCGGCATGTACCGGCCTGCACGGCGCGAACCGGCTGGCCAGCAATTCCCTGCTCGAGGCGCTCGTGATCGCCCACCGCGCCGCGGGCAAGGCCACCCGCAGCCTGCACGAACACGTCGTCCTCTCGCTCCCCGAGTGGCGCCCCGGCGAGGTGCAGGACATGGACGAACTCGTCGTCATCTACCACAATTGGGACGAAATCCGCCGCCTCATGTGGGACTACGTCGGCATCGTGCGCACTGACAAACGCCTCCAGCGCGCCGCCGCCCGGCTCCGCAATCTGCACACAGAAATCCAGGAGTTTTACTGGAACTTCAAGATTACCTCCGACCTGCTCGAACTCCGCAACCTCGTCACCGTCGCCGCCCTCATCGTGGACTGCGCCCTCAGCCGAAAAGAAAGCCGCGGACTGCACTTCACGCTCGATTATCCGGAAAGCGATGACGTGAAATTCCGCCACGACACCTCCTTGCGGCGCACTTGAAGCGTTCATTACAGCTAGCTTCCAAACCTCTTTTCCCTTGCCAGAATGCTCTCCCCGGCCGATATACCCCGCTCGATGCGGAACCGTGTGAACCGATTCCCACATCTGTTAATGACGCTCGTTGCCTGCGGGGTGCTCTCTTCTGCCTTCGCCGAATCCAGCCTCTCGTCCGCTTCGGAATTCTCGCGTTATGCGATGAAGTTGCGGGATAACGCCCTCGTCCGCATCCAGCCGCCCGTCACCAGTTCGCGAGGCACTTTCAGTTTCGGTTTCAATAAATACCCTTGGAAACTGGGCATCGTGACCACGGTTTTCTGGGTCGGCGAGCGCCCGACGGCCAACAACCCCGTGCCGAACTACAAGAGCTCCTGGGACCCGCAATGGGCGCGGAATTTCGGCGGCCTCGACAATCCCGACACCGGCAAGCGCCGCGGCTTCATCGCCGTCGGTTTCACGCCCGGTCAGAACCCGTTCTACGTCGCCCTGCCCTACAACGACGTCACCCACGGCGACACGAAACCCGAGGCGCGGCGCGTGATTCCGTGGTTCCGCCTTGCCTTTGAAAAGGAGGGTAAATCCGTCTGCAAGGGCCGCTGGCTCGCCATCCGTTTCCGCGGACGCATTGCCTACGCGCAGTGGGAGGATTGCGGGCCGTTCCGCACCGATCACTGGCAATACGTCTTCGGCAACGACCGTCCCCGCTGGAACCTCAACCAGGGCGCCGGCCTCGACGTGTCGCCCGCCGTCCGCGACTTCCTCGGCATGGGCGGCAAGGACGTGACCGACTGGAAATTCGTGGACGCCAAGGATGTCCCGCCCGGTCCGTGGACGAAATACGGCGACAACAACACGTTTGTCCTGCAGAAGCGCGGCCAGAATCTCTACTTCGCCGACCGCAACAACGCCGCCAGCGCCAAGCGGTAGGGGCATCCCGCGCCGCGGGTGCCCATCGTTAATCCAGCAATCCGCGCATATCCGCGGGCATCGGCGCTTCCCAGCGATGCGCCACGCCATCGAGCGAAACCTCGAGCACCGTGGAGTGCAACGCCTGACGCGGCAGCAACAACGCGCGCTCCATTTCCGGCGTCATGCCGTGCTCGATGAAATCGAGATAATGCCGGTCGTCCGGACCGTAGAGTTTGTCGCCGATCACCCAATGTCCGGAATGCGCCAGGTGCACGCGGATCTGGTGCGTGCGCCCCGTCACCGGCCATGCGCGCACCAGCGCAAGCCGCACGCCATCCCGCTCGATGCGCCGCTCGACACGAAATCGCGTCAGCGACGCCGCGCCGCCGGGATGCACGCCACGCTTGAGCCACACGCGGGATTCCTCCACCTCGCCCAGCCGCAGGAGCGGCGCGTCCACCTCGAATTCCTCGCGCTCCGGCCAGCCATGCACCACGGCGAGGTATTGCTTGTGAATGCGACCGGCCTCCATCGCCATCGCGCAACGCCGCGCCGCCGCGGAAGTCTTGCATACGAGCATCACGCCGCTCGTCTCGCGGTCGAGCCGGTTGATGAGCGAGACCTGCCCGCCATTCACGATCTCGAATGCCAGCAACTCGCGCAGCCCGTCCCACAACGTCGGCGGCCCGCCCGGCTTCGTCGGATGCACGAGCAGCCCCGCCGGCTTGTCCAGCACAAGGATTTCCGGCGTCTCGTCGAGCACGGTGAAGTTGACCTCACTGGATGACATCGTCACGAGACTGAAGAAAGGCAGGGGAATCTGGAAAGGGAGAAAAGGGGAGAAATTCGATCTTCCGTTTTCCCCCTTTCCCCTTTCCAGATTTGAAATTTATTCTGCTCCCATGGTGAAACTCGACCGCGTCACGCGAAGCTATTCCGGCGTTCTCGCGCTGGACGCATTGTCGCTCGAAATTACGCAGGGCGAATTCGTCACCGTCACCGGCCCCTCGGGCTGCGGCAAAAGCACGCTGCTCAATCTCCTCGGCGGACTCGACCGGCCCGATTCCGGTGAAATTTTCGTGGACGCCCTCCCGCTCCACAACGCCGGCGACGCCGCGCTCACGGATTACCGCCGCCACCGGCTCGGCATCGTCTTCCAGTTCTTCAACCTCCTGCCCGCGATGACCGTCGTGGAAAATGTCGAGCTGCCCCTGCTCTTCGCCGGCACGCCGCGGCGCACCATGCGCGAACGTTCCCTCGCCATGCTCGATCTCGTCGGACTTTCCAGCCGCGCCGGGCACTTCCCGCACCAGCTCAGCGGCGGCGAGATGCAGCGCGCCGCGATCGCGCGGGCGATTGTCCACGAACCCGCCCTGTTGCTGGCAGACGAGCCCACCGGCAACCTCGATTCTGCAAACGCCGGACGCGTGATGGAGGCGCTGCTAAAGATCGCTTCACAAAGACTGGCCACGATGGTAGTCGTGACCCACAGCGAAGCAGTCGCGGAGATGGCTCCCCGGCGCATCCGACTGCTCGATGGCAGGATTACCCATGGCTGAAACGACCAAGCCCGATTGCAAAAGCGAGAGTCTCTCGAAGTTCAAGCTGTTCGCCGGTTTCAAGGAGGATGAAATCGGCACCCTGCTCAGCCTCTCCGATTGCCAGAAATTCGCCGCCGGAGAGCGCATCGTCACGCAGGATGAAGCCGGCCTCTGCATGTATGTGATCCTCAGCGGCTCGGTGCGCGTGCATAGCAAGGCCGGCGACCAAACCGTCGAACTCGCAGTCCTGCACACCGGCGACTTTTTCGGCGAACTCTCGCTCGTGGATGACGGCCCGCGCTCCGCCACCTGCGACGCCGTCGAGGAAACCAACGTGCTCCGCATCACGCGCATGGTCGTCGGCGTGCTCGCCGGAGTGCAACCCGCCGCCGCGATCCATTTGCTCGCCGCGATCGGACGTTCGCTCGTGAACCGCATGCGCGCCAGCAACCAGAAATATCTCGACCTCATCCTGCTCGGCCACAAAGATTCCGCCCCTTCGGCCTGATTATTGGGCCTGTCGTCTTCGCACGGATGGAAAAACAACGCACTCTCGCCACCTCGTCCAGTCTCACCGGCACCTCGCTCCACACCGGGGAGCAGGTCACCCTCACGATTCACCCCGCGCCCGTCGCCCACGGATTCAAATTCCGCCGCAAGGACCTGCCCGACGAACCGCTCATTGACGCCCACATCTCCCGCGTCAAAACGGTCGAGCGCGCCACGACCCTCGTCGAGGGCAACGCGAAAATTCACACGGTCGAGCACGTCCTCTCCGCCCTCACCGGCATGGGCGTGGACAACGCACTCATCGAGATGGACGCCAACGAGCCGCCCATCGGCGACGGTTCAGCCAAGGCCTACGTCGAGACGATTCAAAAAGCCGGCATCGTCGAACAGGACACCGCACGCATCGTCTTCGAGCCGACGGAAACCATCCACATCGAGACAAAAGGCGGCTCGCTGCTCACGATCATCCCCGACGAAAAATTCCGCGTCTCGTGCACGCAGGTCGGTCCCGAGGGC